>CAZPAK010000028.1:0-7930 GCA_964584605.1 uncultured Gammaproteobacteria bacterium | reverse complement strand
TCTTTATATTTATCTATAATGTTATAACAACAAATAATTATGAAATTGATTTTTGCTACACATAACGAAGGTAAATTAAGGGAGATGAAAAACATCTTGTCCGATCTGCCCTTGGAGATAGTCAGCGCTTACGAGGCTGGCGTCTTGGAGGAGCCGGTCGAGGACGGCGCGACTTTTGCCGACAACGCTTTGATCAAGGCCAGATATGTGGCCGAAAGGACGAAGGAATGGACGGTGGCCGATGACTCCGGTCTCTGCGTCGAATCATTGGGCGGGGCGCCGGGCGTATTCTCGGCGCGCTGGGCCGGCGAGGGCGCCAGCGGCGAAGAAAAGGCTGACAAGGTCCTGAAAGAACTTGGCGAAACGCCAATGGAAAAGCGCGGAGCCTATTTCGAAAGCTCTTTGGCTTTGGTCTCGCCCGCTGGGCGGCATTGGATATTCTCCGGCCGCATCAATGGCTGGATAACTTTCGCTCGCCAAGAGATCGTGGTGCGGCCCAAGCTCCCTTATGACGCCATCTTCATTCCGAAAGGCTTCGACAAGACCTTCGGCCAAATGACGGACGAGGAGAAGAACGCCTTGAGCCATCGGGGCCAAGCTTTCAGGGATCTAAAGTCGTTCTTGCTCTCCGGCCAAATCGCTCTCGATTGAACGACCTCTGCGACCATGTATCATCTCTATATATTGAAATGTTCGGACGGCACCCTTTACACCGGCATCGCCAAAGATCTGTATCGGAGGGTCGAGGAGCACAACTCTTCGCCTAAGGGCGCTAAATACACCCGTGCCCGCAGGCCCGTGGAGCTTGTCTATTCCCAGCGTTTTCGCGACCGTTCCGGGGCGTCAAAAGAGGAGAGTCGGGTCAAGGCTCTGACGCGGGAGGAGAAATTGAAACTGATATCAGGTTAGTTTTTATCGAAAATGAAAAACACCGGCCTTATTCGGCCGGTGTTTTTCTTTTATATCTTCGGTCTTGAGTCGGATATCTTTTTTGCCAGTTCGTCGAAGGACATTTCCTTCATTTCGCGATTGCCGCCCTCTCTTACGGCCAATTTGTCAGATTGCATTTCCTTGTCGCCAACCACTAATATATATGGCACTTTTTCGTTGACGGCTTTGCGGGTTTTGTTGCCGACAGTTTCGGAGCTGTTATCTGTTTCGACTCTGATGCCGGCCTCGATGAATTTGTCGGCCAGGCCGCGGGCGAATTCGATGTGGCTTTCGCCGACAGGGAGAATTTTAACCTGGACAGGGGCGAGCCAGATAGGGAAGGCGCCGGCGTAGTGCTCTATTAAAACTCCAATAAAGCGCTCAAAGGATCCGAAAAGGGCGCGATGAAGGACATAGGGCTTTTCTTTTTCTCCCCGGTCGTTAATAAAAGACATTTCAAATTTTTCCGGCAGATTAAAATCAAATTGCAGGGTTGAGCATTGCCATTCGCGGCCAATAGCATCTTTAACTTTAAAATCAAGTTTCGGCCCGTAAAAAGCGGCGCCGCCGATATCTTTAGTAATGTTTAAACCCTTTTCGATTGCAATTTTTTCCAGAACTTGTTCGGTGAAATTCCATCCTTCTTCCGCTCCCGGATATTGATCTGATTTTGGGTCGCGGACGGAAAGATAGACTTTAACACTATCTATTTCAAAGCCGAAAGATTTATAGATAAAAAGAATAAAATCAATGACTTTTTTCAACTCATTTTCTACTTGATCGGCGCGGCAGATAATATGAGCATCATCTTGAGTAAAGCCGCGCACACGAGTTAATCCTGAGAGTTCGCCTTTCTTTTCAAAGCGATAAACCGTGCCGCATTCGGCCCAGCGCAAAGGCAGTTCGCGATAAGAATAAGGGCGATTTTTGAAGATTTGGATGTGAAACGGGCAGTTCATCGGTTTTAAAAGAAATTGTTCCGATTCTTTGACTTGCACTTCGTCCTGGCTTTCTTTTAAAGTTTGGCCGACTTCCAGGGGAGGATACATGCTGTCATTGTAAAAACCCCAATGGCCGGAAGTTTCCCAAAGTTGGCGATTGCCGATATGAGGAGAGCGAACCAGCTCATAGCCGTTTTTTAAGTGCGCTTGATACCAAAAATCTTCAATTACGCGCCAAAGCCGGGCGCCTTTCGGATGCCAAAGCGGCAAACCCAGGCCGACCATTTCATCAATATGAAAAAGTTCCATTTCTTTGCCGATTTTGCGATGGTCGCGCTTCTCGGCCTCTTCGCGGTTTTTGACATAGGCCTCTAATTCTTCGCGAGTGTCGAAGGCCAGGGCGTAGACGCGGGTGAGCATCTTATTCTTCTCGCTGCCTTTCCAATAGGCGCCGGCGATCTTGTCCAGCTTGAAGGCGTCGCCCGGCAATTGGTTGGTATTCTCCACATGAGGTCCGCGACAAAGGTCTTCGAAACCGGCGACGCTGTAATAGGAGACGGCAGTTTCGCCGGCCGCTTTCAGGTCTTCGATCAACTTTTTTTTATAAGGCTGCCCTTCAGCCTCGGCCTTGGCGAGCGCCTGGTCGATCGGCATTTCGGCGCGCTCGAACTTCTGGTTCTGTTTGATCAGATGCTTCATCTTCTTCTCGATGTCCTTAAGATTCTCATCGTTGACCTTGGTGTCGCCGAAATCGAAGTCGTAATAGAAGCCGGTGTCGATGGCCGGACCGATGGCGAATTTTACATTTGGGTAGAGTTCTTTGACTGCCGCCGCCAAGATGTGCGACAGCGAATGACGAATTAATTCGATTGATGGTTTTTCGTTGGACATAAAATTATGATGATAAATGATAAGTGATAGGTGATAAATAAATTGAAACAAAAAACCCGTCCTAGCAATCCAAAAAGTTTGGTATGCTGGGACGGGCATTTTAATTTCCAAGATAATTTTAGATGAAAAATTTATCATCTATCATTTATCATTGGACTTTAGTCCGTGGTTCCACCCGGCTTCCTTTCCTGATATATAGGAAGGCTCTTTTACTTACGGCTTAGCTCTTTTTTGAGAAAAGAGGGCAGGCCCGCGTTTGGTAGGCGCGGCAATCGCCGTTTCATATATCGTTAATATTAGCATTTTGGTTTTTTTTGTCAAATAAAGACCCTTGGTCGGTAAAACCAAGGGTCGATTTTTCAAACGGTCTTGAAAGTGCGATTGAAGATTGAAACGAGAGATAGTCCAAGGATTAAGGCCGCGATCCCGAGGACTATCAAAAAGGACGGCAGGGAGAACTTCGCCAGATACCATCCGGTGGCGGCCAATCCAATCGCCTGTCCGATGCTGGTCACAGACGACTGGATGGATATCACGGTCGCTCGCGTCTTCGACTCTATGCAGCCATGGAGTAGGTGTTCGATGAAGGGCTTTAGATATCCGCGGGCGAAGTTCTGCAGTAGGACTAAAAAGGCGAATGGCAGTATCGGCCACATCCCCATGGCCACTATCGGCAGGCCGATCAGCGCCACCATCGACACTATCGATCCGACATCGCCCATCTTCCTGTGGATTCCGTTGGCCATGAAACTGGAGGCGGCGGCCACGACATTCAAGCAGAAGAAGATGACGCCGAACATCGGCAATGGCAGCTTCACCAATTCGAAATAAGGGTTGTAGGTGAAGAACCAAAGCTTCGAGGCGATTGCCAGGGTGGCGGAGAACAAAATGAGCCACTTGACCTTTCGGTTCCGCAACACGCTTTTGAGCGAGTCTTTGGCCACCTTAAGGTGGGCGCGCCAACAGTACCTGTCGCTTCTTTCGGCCGAAGGCGGTTCGACGAAAGCGGCGGTGACGAAACAGTTGACGATCAGCGTCGACAGTCCGAGTATCGCCGGCAGGCGCAAATAGACTTCGGCCAAGAAGCCTCCGGCCAGCGAAGTGACGGCCATGATCGCCATGCGATAACCCACGGCCCGCCCCTGTATCTTCTTGTATTCATCCTCCCTTCCCAGGGCCTTGAGCGTGTCATAGAGCATCGAAGAGTCGGCCCCGGAAATGAGAGAGAAGCCGATGACCCAGAGGAAATTCCCTATCCAGGCCATCAGCGGGCAAGTGGCCGCGGCGAAGAATCCGGCGTCCAAGAGGAAGAAGAGTGAACCGATGAAGATGGTCTTCTTCCTGCCCAAGAGGTCGGCCAAGGCCCCGGTCGGTATCTCCAGTATCGTCAGGGCGGCGATGGCCACGCTTTCCATGAAGAATATCTCGGGCAGGCTCATCTTGGCGACTTTGTTCAAGAAGAGGATGACGATCGGCCCCCAAAATATGGGTTCGCGGCAGGCTTCGAAGGCTTGATACAGTTTGATGTTCCTTTCCAGAAGATATCGATCCATTAAAGGACTCCTTTCGTTTGTTTTGTGAAAGTGCTTGTCCGAACAAAAATCTCGGCCTTTGTCCGGCCGAGACGGTTTTGTCGGAGTCCTTCGATATGTATTATGAGACGAAGGATTTATTCAACACCGCCCTGGTCGGATAAAGACAAAATCCGTTGATGTAATCAACGGTCATCTTGGCCTTCGGAGACCAAAGGTTGTGTTGTAATCCTCTGTTATTCATAAAATATCGTTTTTAGAATTATATTATCTTTCAGCTGTTTTGTCAATAGATAAAAAAATGCCCCGAATTTTTTTCGGGGCTAAAGCGGGGAAAGAAAAATAACATGTTCTCCGAGGCAGTCCGAGACTTTAAAGCGCTTGGCTCGGAATATTTCCGGGTGTCGCCGGCGAAATTCCTCGACCAGCTCCTTAATTTCAATCGGGGCTTTGAAGTTTTTTTCAATAATGTCCCCTTGGGTTAGCTGTTTTGACGAGCGGTAATGAATCGCCAATCCTTCCGGCAGCTGAACCGGCCTGAACATGGTGCCGAACGAGATTATGTACTCGTAACGCGGGAGACGGGAACTGAAGCTGATTTGATCGGTGTCCATGAGTGGACTCCTTTTGCGTGGGGGGGTGGTAGCGGAAAAAGAACACAATCTTTATATCATCTCTTGAAATATTTGTCAATAATTTCAATTTTAACCCCAAGACTGCTATAATTGGAATATCAGGCTTAAAATTAACTTTTTTCTATGGATTACCAAGTCGATCCGGCCAAGATCCCCGTGCCCTGGGGAAGGATAATAGCCGTCAACATCGTGGTGACGCTGGTCGCCGCCTTCCTTTTCAATTTTGCCTTTGACCTCCTTTTGCCTTCCGGGGTGTTCTCTCGGCTCAAGGATTTGGAGAGGAAGACGGCGGAGATGGAGGTTAATTTTGAGAAGATCTTCGGCAAGATAAAGATCGGAAACTAAAGAGCATGCCCTCTTTTAAGCTCAAATCCGATTTCAGTCCGACCGGTGATCAGCCGACGGCGATCGAAAAGCTGGTCAAAGGCCTGGCTCGCGACTTTCGCGACCAGACGCTTTTGGGCGTGACCGGGTCGGGCAAGACCTTCACCATGGCCAACATCATCGAGCGCGTCCAGCGCCCGACTTTGATAATGTCGCACAATAAGACTTTGGCCGCCCAGCTCTATGCCGAGTTCAAAGAGTTCTTCCCGAACAACGCCGTCCATTATTTCGTGTCCTATTATGACTACTATCAGCCCGAGGCCTACATTCCGCAGACCGATACATATATAGAGAAGGAGACGCAGATCAACGAGGAGATAGACCGTTTGCGCCATGCCGCCACCCAGTCGCTGATCAATCGCCGCGACGTCATCATCATCGCCAGCGTCTCTTGCATCTACGGCTTGGGCGAGAAGGAGGATTATATGGCCGCCTCCAAGACCTTCTCCGCCGGCCAGGCCATCAAGCGCAACGAGATATTGCGCGAGCTGGTCAAGATACAATACGAGCGCAATGACATCGAGACCTCGCGCGGAAGATTCCGTGTCAGCGGCGAGAACATCGATATCCATCTGGCGACCGGCGAGGGGCTGGTCCGTTTGGTGTCCTTCGGCGACAACATCGAAAAGATAAAAGTCTATAACATCGATCCGGCCAGCAAGGTCCCGATCTGGGGCATCGACCTCAATCGCGAGCCGTATATGGAGTTGCCGAGCGTGTCGATATTGCCGGCCAAACACTTCATGACGGGGGCGGAGAAGATGCGCGCGGCCTTCGATTCGATCAGGAAGGAGTTGGACGAGCAGATTGCTGCCTTGAAGAAGGCCGGCAAAGAGGTGGAGGCCTATCGCCTGGACAAGCGCACCCGCTATGATTTGGAGATGATGGAGGAGGTCGGCTATTGCAATGGCATCGAGAATTATTCCCGCCATTTGACCGGACGCCCGGCCGGTGATCCGTCCGCCACTTTGATAGATTTCTTTCCTGGCGACTATCTGCTCTTCATCGACGAATCGCACGTCACTTTGCCGCAGGTGCGGGCCATGTTCGGCGGCGACCGCGCCCGCAAGGACAATTTGGTCGATTTCGGTTTCAGGCTGCCTTCCGCCCGCGACAATCGCCCTCTGACTTTTGATGAGTTCGAGAAAAAAATCGGCCAAGCTGTTTATGTCTCGGCCACGCCCGGTAAGTACGAATTGGATATTTCGGAACAAATAGTCGAACAGCTGATCAGGCCGACCGGATTGCTCGATCCGGAGGTGGAGGTGCGTCCGACCGAAGGCCAGCTTTCCGATTTGGAAAAGGAGATCGAGACGCGCGCCAAGAAAAAAGAGAGGACACTGGTCACGACTTTGACCAAGCGCATGGCCGAGGAGCTTTCCGAATATCTGACCAACAAGGGTCTCAAGGTCCGTTATCTGCACAGCGAGGTTGATACTTTGGAAAGAGTTGATATTTTAGCCGACCTTCGCGAGGGTAAATTCGACTGTCTGGTTGGCATCAATCTGTTGCGCGAAGGCCTCGATCTGCCGGAAGTCTCTTTGGTCGCCATACTCGATGCCGACATGTCCGGTTTCTTGCGCAATGAGACTTCCCTTATTCAGACCATGGGCCGCGCCGCCCGCCATGAGAACGGCAAGGTCATCATGTACGCCGACTCGATCACCCCGGCGATGCGCTATGCAATCAAGGAGACGGAGCGTAGGCGTCGCATCCAGGCCGCTTATAATTTGCAACATGGAATCGTGCCAAAAAGGGCCGAAAGTAAGCGCCGGCGCGGTTTGACCGGCAATAGTGGCTCTTGACACATTCATAATATTGTGCGATGCTGTTCAGCACTCGATCATTATAGTCACAACATCATTGATAACCACAGGAGGGTATTTTGACTACTGATACCGCTTTCGACCATATCATCAAGACCAGCGATGCCGTGTCGCTGTCCCATCGCTTCGTCGATCATTTCATCGGCCGCCATAATGATGAGAAGTTCTGCGCCGTGTCCGTCGTCGGCAGGGACGGGAAGATTCTGTCCCAAGCCGCCATGAGCGGATGCAGCGACCACTTGCTCCATTTGGCGACTCTTCAAGCCAAACAAGCTGTCAATGGAGTTGAGGTCCGCTGTATCGACAAGATGGATGGCAAGGGACCAATCAAAGGGCATTTCGGCAGTGTCGCCTTCGCCAAGAAAGGGCTTTATGTCGGCTTCTATGTCAGGCGCATGAACGCCGATGACGCGGCTGACATTATTAAAAGAGCAGTCTTGCAACAGGACTAGCCGCAGCAAGGGCCGTTACGCAAACGGTCCTTTTTTATTGCTATTTACAAAATGGTGTTTATGTGGTATATATTAAATATTGCTCTTTTGCGCCGCAAGAACGCGGCGTGAATGTTTTTTTAACAATCAAAACCCCAAGAAGGAGGTTTGGATGCGAAAGAGATTCTTTATCGGCGGTGTCGAAGTCAAAGAAAAAGGGCGCAGGGATTATGTCCTGCATCTCATCGACCTTGTCGGCGGGAGGTTCTATCGTTTCAGGTCTCGCGAAGAGATCGGGGAGATAGTCGCCTGTCTGTGTTCCCCGGGCTATGCCAACAGCATCAGAGAAGAGTGTTTGAC
>CAZPAK010000027.1:0-8051 GCA_964584605.1 uncultured Gammaproteobacteria bacterium | reverse complement strand
GTCTTTTTATCGATGATTATATCTTATTTATTGTGTAAAAAATTACACACATCTCCATCTTGCACGATATAGTCCTTGCCTTCGGTGCGAATCAAGCCTTTCTCGCGAGCCTTGCCTTCAGAACCGATTTCGACAAACTCCTTCCAGCCGATGACTTCGGCGCGAATGAATCCTTCTTGGATGTCAGTGTGAATTTTTCCAGCGGCCTCCGGGGCGGTAGCGCCGCGGCGAACAGTCCAGGCGCGAGTTTCGTCCGGACCGGTAGTGAAGAAGGTTATCAGGCCTAAAAGCTTGTAGGCTTCGCGAATCAACTTATCCAAGCCACTCTCATTTAAACCCATTTCCGTAATATATTCAGCCTGTTCTTCTTCTGGCAGCGAGGCGATTTCGCTTTCCAATTTGATGTTCAATTTAAAAGTATTCTGCGGCCATTTCGACATATCGACCGGCACATCCTTGTCGGAGACATTCAAAATGTACATGATCGGCTTAGCCGTCAAAAAACAAAAGAATCTCAATTCCTTCTTCTCGTCTTCAGATAAATCGATTTGACGCACCGCCTTGCCGGCAGCCAAGCCGTCGCGGACTTTTTTCAAAAGGTCGCGTTTTTTGATCTCATCCTTGTTGCCGCTCTTGGAGGCGCTCTCGGCATTCTTCAGAGCCCTTTCCGCCGAAGACATATCCGCCAGAGCCAATTCCATATCGATCGTTTCACGATCATCGTCCGGACTGATTTTGTTATTGACATGGATGATATCGGAATTCTCGAAATCACGCACCACTTCGCAGATGGCATCGCATTCGCGGATATGGGAAAGGAACTTATTACCCAAGCCCTCTCCCTCGCTGGCACCCTTCACTAAACCGGCGATATCGACGAAATCGATGAAGGTCGGAACGATCTTGGCCGGCTTGGACACTTCGGCCAGCTTCAAAAGCCGCTCGTCAGGCACCTTGACGACACCGACATTGGGATCGATGGTGCAGAAAGGATAATTCTCCGCCGCCACCTGCTTTTTGGTTAAAGTATTGAATAAAGTTGATTTACCAACATTGGGAAGGCCGACGATACCTATGGAGAGGGGCATATCTTATTCAATTAAAAATTAAAAGTGAAAAATGAAAAATGTATTGGGTATAAAAGAAATATACGAGAAAAAACAGCTAATGTCAAATGAAAAAAAATCGTTGACCGGCTCTGCTTTAAAGTATATAATTTAATAGTAAGTGGAAAAAAGATGGACGAGACAATGAAAGAGATACTGGAACTCGCCCGCAAGAAAATGCGCGAGTCCGGAGAATACGACCGAGAGGCCTTCCGGCAGTACATCAAGGAAAGCATCGATTACTATCTGGAAAAGGGCCGGCTGACCGAAGAGGATAACTTGGATTTGATCCAAGAGCAGCTGATGGAGCTTCTCAACGACATCGAAGACCGCGAGGCCGACGAATAAAAATTACATCCTCTCACCAAGGATGAATGAATAGAAAACAAAAACAAACACTTTTCGCCAATACGCAAAAACGAACCCGTAAAAAAGGTTCGTTTTTGTATGCATGCGATTCTTTTAGACCTTGATGACGACCGGCAGCACCATGGGACGACGCTGAGTTTTGGCAAAAAGGAACTGTCCAACCTCGTCTCTGACCCGGTTTTTCAAATAATCGACATCGGTTGATGTCCTATGATCATGAGCTTCGACCATCTTCTTCACCTTCATCCTGGTGGTTTCGATCAGCTCTCTGTTTTCCTTCATATAGACGAATCCTCGGGAGATGATATCGGGATTGCCGACCGTCTTGCCGGTCTTGGTGTCTACGGTGGCGATGATGACGATCATTCCATCCTCGGCCATGACGCGGCGGTCGCGCAAGACTATATTGGAAACATCGCCGACGCCGAGTCCGTCGACCATGACATAATCAGTGGGGACTTTCTCATTGGTCAATCTGCCAATGGTTTTGCCACTGGCATTCTTCGAGAATTCAGCGACCTGTCCATTGTCGGCCACGAAGACATTTTCCTTAGGTATCCCGACTTGAACCGCCAAATCGCCATGGGCCTTCAGCATATAGTGATTGCCCTCGATGGGCATCAGATATTCCGGCTTGAACAAACGCATCATCAGTTTCAAATCCTCCTGTTTGGCGTGTCCTCCGGCATGAACATCCATCATCTCATAATTGATGACATCCGCGCCTTGACGAGTTATCATGTCCATCAAATTCTGAATGCTCCTCTCGTTTCCCGGAATGACCGAAGACGAGAAGATGACTGTGTCTCCTTCCTTGAGATGGATGGTCTTATGTTCGTGTGAAACGACGCGAACTAAGAAGGCATTCGACTCTCCTTGCGCGCCGGTGCCCAATATCAAGACTTTGTTATCAGGAATCTTGTTCAGTTCCCCGTCGCGAATCAATATCCTAGGATTGAATTTCAAATAGCCTATCTGATGGGCGATTTCGACATTGTCGTTCATGGAACGGCCCTGAAGGTAGACCCGGCGGCCGTGCTTCTCGGCTAAATTCAAAATATTCTGGACGCGAGCCAACTGAGAGGCGAAGGTGCCGATAATGATGCGGCCCTCGATCTTCTCGAAGATCTTGTCCATTTCGCTTCCGATGGCGGATTCGGAAATCTGATATCCGGGATGAGTGGAATCGGTCGAATCGGCCATCAAAAGCATCACCCCCTCGCTGCCGATCTGAGCGACGTGCTGAAGGTCGGCCGGTTTGTCGTTGACGGGAGAATAATCTATTTTGAAGTCTCCGGTATGGATCAATCTGCCGACCGGAGTGTCGACGATGATGGCGAAACAATCGGGGATGGAGTGGTTGACGCGCAAAAAACTGACGCGCATGTTCTTGCCCAGCTTCAAGACAGTGGTCTCGTCGACCACCTGATCGTTCAATTTCGGGCACTTTTTGTGCTCGACGCACTTCTTTTTGACCAAGCCGGCGGTAAGCTTGCCCATAAAAATCGGCGGATTGCCGATCTCCCCCATGATATGGGGGATACCGCCGATATGATCGAAATGTCCATGGGTGATTATGACGCCCTTGATCCAATCCGCCTTGTCGCGCAAATAGGAGATGTTGGGAATGATATAGTCGATACCGGGCATGTCTTCCTCGGGAAACTGCAAACCCATGTCGATGATGATTATTTCCTTGTCATATTCGACCACGGTCATATTCCGCCCGACCTCCTCCAGGCCGCCTAAAACCATGACTCGCAACTTGCCGTCCTGACTTTGTCTGACCAGGGACGGACTTTTCGCTTCTTCGTTGCGGCGAAAGGGAGAGAAAGCTCTCCGCCCTTCACCGGCGGCCGCGCGAGAAACCGGCGCGGTCCGACTTTTGTACTTGGTGATCATTTTTTATTGCAGGGACGCTCAAAGACGAACCAAAAGAGTTCTTGCCATTTGACATTATTCGCCCCTTTTAAAGAGAATTTTTGAATCGGTTTTAATTTCAATCTTTCAAAATTAAAATTAAAAACATTGCAAAAAAACTTTCAAGGAACAGATCGTTCACCAATCAAAGCGTTGTCCGGTCTTGATGTACCAACCAGAGATGTCACTAAAGCGGTCTGATGGGCTGGTTATGGTCTTGGAATTGAAGTTCTTGACCTTTTTCCCTTGCGGATAAAGATAATATGGGGAGAACAAGAAAATCGCCGGAGCGTCGCGATTGGCCGCTTCTTGGAATTTTTTATATTTCTCAACCCGTTCTTCTCTGCCATAGACCATCCTGCCCTCCTCCAATGCCTTATCGACTTCTTCATTCTTGTAATTCGAGAGATTCAAACCGCCCTCGCCGGCCTGAGAGGAATGCCAAAAGAAATAACTGTCCGGATCGCTGCCCAAAAGCTGGGAAAAGAGGATGGCCTGATATTTCTTCGGCTTCAAAACTGATGTCTGGATTTGAGAGGCTGAAACCAGATCAAGGTCGACCTTGACTCCGATACTCTCCCAAGATTCCATCAATATTCTGGCCGTATTGGCGCTCTCCTCATCATCGGCAACCGTCAAAGAGATGGTTAGATAGGTCCTCTTAGGCTCTGAATTCTTGGCATCGCTCTTGCTCTTTGCCTCTTCTTTATAAAGCCAGTTGCCTGGGCCCAAGACCAAAAACTCCTTTTCCGAGGCCGACAGAGCCGATGAACTCGTGGAAGAGCTCTCTTTTTCCTTTAAGGACAAAAGATTTTCCTCGCTTATCTCTTCCCTTTTCCAGCCGGCTTCAGCCAACAGCTGAGAAGCTTTGTCAAGATCGAAATCGTATTTCTCCAAATCCTGGTCATAGGCGAAATTCTCGGCCGCGATCGGACCATAGGCGGGATGGGCTTCACTGCTCAAAACATCATTGATGATCTTGTCCCTGGGCGACGCGAATGACAATGCCTGCCGCACCTTGATGTCTTTGAGCAAAGGATTGTTGTTGCTGTTGAAAAAAACCGCGCGCACTTTTAGCATGGTCAGCTTGTTCAAATTTAAGGAACTCTTGGCGACCAAATTCACCTTCTCGCTCTTGGGCAGATAGGAAAGGCCGTCGACCTCTCCATTGTTCAAAGCGTTGATCGCTTCCGTGAAATTGGCGAACAGCCTGAAAACGATCTCCTTTATCATCGGTTTATTCCCATAATATTCCTTATTGGCCTCAAGTTTGTACACTTTGACATTGCCGGCCTTGTCCTTGGAAAGGGAGCTGAATCTATAAGGGCCGGATCCGATCGGTTTAAGATTCAGATCGGCCAAAGCGGCTGAGGCGGGCGGTATCTGCGCCCAAATCTTGACCGGCAAAATGCCGAAAGTCAGCAAGTTGGGAAAAGGCGAATATTTTTCCGGCAAGGTGAAGGTGATCGTGCGATCATCTTCTATTTTAGCCTCGATACCGGTGAAAGAGGACCGCAAAGGGGAATTATAGGCGGGATCCTTAATGGCTTGAAAGGTAAAAAAGACATCATCGACGGTCAAATCTCCGCCCTGCTGCCACTTGACCCCATCCCTGATCCTCAGGCTATACGACTTGCCATCCTCGCTTATCGAATACTCCTCAACCAAGTCGTTGACCGGTTCGCCGCGATCGTTCAACTTGAACAAAGATGAATACACCAAACTGGAAATATCGGCATCAATGTCATTGACCTGAGAATAAAGAGGGTTGATGTGCTGAGGCGTCCCAACCAAGCCTTCGGTGTATTGACCGCCGAAGACCGGCACCGTCCTCAAATGATCGTGATAAAAATTGAAGCCTAGGAAAAAGACGCTTAAAAATATCAAAACAGATAAAACCTTGACCGCCAAAAACTCTCCGGGCTTCAAGACTCTTCCAACATATTTCAATTGCTTCCAAGACGGGATCCTTGATTTTGACAACGAATAGACCAATTTTTTATCGACCTCTCCGGAAAGCAGGGCATCGCTACCCTTTTTAGACGAAAATAAAACTCCGGTTTTCAAAGAAAACCCAGTCCAAGCCTTTTTCTCTTTGGAGTTTTTTCCCTTTAGCAAACCCACAAGGTTTTTGCTTTAAAGCAGGAAACCGCCGCCAGCCGAAGGGCAAGCAGCCGGTCCTTAAACGAGAGAGGGGGGTTAAGAAATGATGGCAGTCAACGACAGCCCGAGGAAAATGGCGGATAAGACGATGGTGGAAATCAATAAAATCTTATCAAAACCCCTTTTGGCCATGTAGATGTTGCCGCCGCCGCCAAAAATACCGGAAACCGCGGAACCTTTGTTTTGCAACAAGATAGACAGCATCAACAGAATGGCCACTATAATTTGAAGTATCTTTAACCAAATCATACCTTTATTTAGAAGTCTTTTCAACCTTAGGAGCTTTGGCCGATTCAACGACCTTGGCGAAGACGGCCGGATTGTTGGCGGCCAAATCGGCAAGGACCTTGCGATCGATCTCGATCTTGGCGGCCTTCAAGGCGCCGATGAACTTGGAATAAGACAAGCCGTATTCAGCCAAGGCGGCACTGATGCGAATCTGCCACAAAGCTCTGAAAGTACGCTTCTTCTTGCGGCGATCGACATAAGCATGGACACCGGCTTTGATGACGGCGGTCTTGGCCTGGCGAACGGTGTTCTTGCGGCCCCATTTATAACCTTTGACTTTTTTGCGTAATTTGCTCCTCTTTTTAAGATGGATAACTGCTCTTTTTACTCTCGGCATAGTATTATAAGACGGTCAAAACGGTTTTTTCCCGATTTGAAATTATTTATTGGGAATCAAGTTGATGATGTTCTTGGAATCCTGCTTGTTGCTGAAGGTGATATCGCGGCGCTTGTTTCTTTTGGTGTTTCCGGTCTCGCGAGCATTGAAATGATCCTGTCCGCACTTCCTCTTCATGACTTTTTTGGTCTTAGTGACCGAGAATCTCTTGGCGGAGGCTTGATGGTTCTTTATCTTCGGCATATCTTGAATATAAAATTCAGGCTATTCGCCTGAATTTGGCAAATATTATTTTTTATTGGATAAAACTATACTAAACCTTCCATTCATTCTTGTCAAGGACTGCTCCAATCCAAGGTCAAACTCTCCGGTGGCGCGCAAATCGGCCTCAAAACGCTTGACCATCTCAATGGCGGTCTCAGGATGCTGCCTTTCGCGGCCCCTTTGCACCACTTCAACCTTTATTTTATCTCCATCGGACAAAAATTCCTTAGCCTTCTCCAAACGAACTTTATAGTCATGCTCACCTATTCTAACAGATAAACGAATCTCTTTTGTGTCGATTTTCTTTTGAGCTATTTTTTGCTTATGTAAGCGCTTTTCTGTTTCATATTTTAACTGCCCCAAATCAGCTATCTTGGCCACTGGGGGGTTGGCTTTGGGATTAACCAAAACCAAATCCATCTCGGCCTCCTGGGCCATCCGCCTGGCTTCGGCCAAAGACACTCTACCCCTCGCCCCTCCATCCTCATCGATCAAAAACAACTCATCGGCCTTTATCCATTCATTGACGACGAATTTGACCTCTTCCTCTTTAGGCTTGCTTCTATGCCACTTTCTTCTCATATAAAGATGATAATAATCTCGGCTAAAATAATACCAAAACATTCGAATTTTGGCAAGTTTCGTCCAAAAACGCCAAAATAGCCCTTTGCTCTAATTATTTCAAGGAATCCAAATTGACACACAGCTCGTCCTCCCAAATCATATCAGGATAGGATTCCAATATCTCTCTGGCATAATTCTTCCTTTTGTCATATATTCCTTGGTCTTTGGCCTCGAAACGAACGGTTATATATGGTCCGTTCTGGGAATAGCGAAAGATCATCATACCATCCTCAAAATCCACGCGGGTCCCGTCATTGCCAGGAATATCACGATCGTCGCTCACCTTGCCATTGGGAAAATCCTTTGTGAACTTCTCTGACAAATGTTTTATGACTGCCACCTTTTTGTCGTCCGGGCAGCCGATTTTAATTTCTGGGGACGAGAAATACTTGGGATAACCGTCAAAAATCTCGCTCAGTCTCTGATTCCTTTCAGACATATACTCAAGCAATCTCAAAGTGGCATAACTGCCATCGTCATGCCCGTAGAAGTTGTCCTTGAAGAAGAAATGACCGGAAAGCTCCCCCCCAAAAGCGGCGTTCTCCTCGGCGATCTTGGCCTTGATGAAAGCATGCCCCGTAAGCCACATGATCGGCACTCCGCCGGCCTGCTTTATGGCCCAGGGAACGATCTGCGTACAGAGATTATTATAGATTATCTTTGAGCCCGGAAACCTTTCCAATATCTCCTGAGCGAATATGGCGACCATGATGTCGTTCCACATTATCCGCCCCTTCTCATCGACCATTCCAATGCGATCTCCGTCGCCGTCATAACACAAACCAATGTCGAAATTGCCATTTTTAACCTCTTCTCCCAACCCGCGCATATATTCCTCATCGGTCGGATCCGGGGTTCCTTTAGGAAAGTGCCCGTCAATCGTCTCATTCTTGGCCACCACATCACAGCCGGCTTCGCGCAATATCTCCGGCAGATACATGGCTGGCGTTCCATGCCTAAAATCCAATAAAACCTTATAT
>CAZPAK010000026.1:7021-8189 GCA_964584605.1 uncultured Gammaproteobacteria bacterium | reverse complement strand
CGTCAAGAGACCAGGTCTTCGAACAATTAAAAAAGGGCCTCTGGAAGATATCTTGCGATATCTCCAAAGACCCTTGTTTGAAAGAAGCTCTCGTTAGAAAGCCGCTCTCTTGTTTAGAACGGCAACACTTGTCACCAACCAGAGACTGTTGTCCGGCATGGCATACATGCTGCCCTCGAAATCACGGAAAGCAGTTCCGCGACCGTACTGATACATCCGAAGACCCTCGGCCGGGAAAGAACTGACCGGCACTGTGAAATAGGCAATGCTATCACCGGTCATCATCGTGAGACTCTCCTTCCCGCCATTAACTGTTGGGTTGAGATTGGCGATGACAAACGCAGGAGACGCGACCTGCCCCAGTGGCTTGGTCGTCACCTTGTAGTTGAAATAAAAGGTGTAAGCATCGCTGTCCGCAACATATTCCTTGCGGATAACCCAATCGGTAAGACTGGTATCTCCGAATTGGCCGACTAGCGTCGGCTTGGTCGAGTCGACCGGAACAACCGTCGTGCCGGTATCAATCGGAGTGGTGGGAGTTCCGTAGTCCGTCGTCTTTGGCACCGCCTGGCCGTTGTGCTTGAGTGAAAACTCAAACACATCGTAGGCAACGCTGTAGAAGCGGTTGCGGACAAACTCAGTGCTCGACAGGATCGTGTTAGAAACATTGTTGACATCAAGACCCAGCCTGAAGCGATACTCGCGTCCCGGCGTCAAGTCCAATATCTTGCAGATATAGAACTTATTGTCGGCCGTTTTAGAGGTTATTGCGATGTTTTGACTCCACTCATTGTCACGACCGCCATTTCTGAACGGCCGAAGGACTGCGACATTGGCCCGCGCTGCGGCCGCTGAAAGGGAATTGACCCCAATCAAGAAGGTCACATCCCAATGTCCAGTGGTCCCAATGGCTTCACTGGTGTCATACATCAAGATCGAATCGTGTTGGGCCGTCACCGAGGGTAGGAGCGATGTGTTGACCACATACACCCTTTTCCATGGATTGCGAACGGCCGCACCCTTGAGCACGACATACAGCCGGACTTCATAAGGTCCACTCGTATTGTACTGATGCTCAACGGAACAAATACCGCTGTCATTGGTACAAGCCGAGGTGTAGCCGTCGCCGAAGTCCCAGGTTGAGGATATGATGCTATCCCTCAGACTG
>CAZPAK010000026.1:0-6921 GCA_964584605.1 uncultured Gammaproteobacteria bacterium | reverse complement strand
GGTGTAGCCGTCGCCGAAGTCCCAGGTTGAGGATATGATGCTATCCCTCAGACTGAGGCGGGCAATCTCTGCCGAAAACATGACCGTCACGCCGACCCCGACCGTATCAGTCGAGGTGTCACCGACAGCTGCTGTCTTGGCCAAGGCGACGATGGAAATACCGCCGTCACCCCCCGAAATCGGATCATTTGCGACCGAAATCGGATTGTTGTCCGCACACCCCACCGCCATCAGAAGGATGGAGGCTACCGCAAGCGAAACGAGAAACTGCTTGGCCATTTAAGGCCCCCTTTCGTTGAATGAATTGTTGTGAAGGAACACTTTCAATCCCCCTGACGCACTTTAAGCGGGGCGATATGAACCGGGCGAACCAAGGTCCCCCATTTAAGGAACTTTGACACGCCCGGCCCATACTCCTTTCAACGATCGACGGGAATCACTGTGCTGGTGTCTATCGGGGTCACGATCGTTCCATAGTCGGTGGTCTTAGGGACCGCCTGACCATTGTACTTGAGCGAGAACTCGAAGACGTCGTAAGCAGTGCTGTAGAACCTGTTCCTGATGAACTCGGAGCTGGAAAGTATCGTGTTCGACGGGTTGTTGACGTCCAAACCCAGCCTTAGGCGATATTCCCGTCCTGGTGTCAGGTCGAGGATCTTGCAGATGTAGAACTTCCCATCGGTGGTCTTGGAGACCATCGCCGTTTGAACGCTCCACTCATTGTCTCGTCCGCCTTCCCTGAAGGGGCGAAGGACGGCGACATTGGCCCGTACCGCAGCCGCTGTGATCGAATTGACCCCCACGACGAACGTAACGTCCCAATGACCGGTCGTACCGATCGCTTCGCTCGATGAATACATGAACATGGAATCATGAGCGGCCGTCACCCCATAGTCGGTGGTCTTAGGGACCGCCTGACCATTGTACTTGAGCGAGAACTCGAAGACGTCGTAAGCAGTGCTGTAGAACCTGTTCCTGATGAACTCGGAGCTGGAAAGTATCGTGTTCGACGGGTTGTTGACGTCCAAACCCAGCCTTAGGCGATATTCCCGTCCTGGTGTCAGGTCGAGGATCTTGCAGATGTAGAACTTCCCATCGGTGGTCTTGGAGACCATCGCCGTTTGAACGCTCCACTCATTGTCTCGTCCGCCTTCCCTGAAGGGGCGAAGGACGGCGACATTGGCCCGTACCGCAGCCGCTGTGATCGAATTGACCCCCACGACGAACGTAACGTCCCAATGACCGGTCGTACCGATCGCTTCGCTCGATGAATACATGAACATGGAATCATGAGCGGCCGTCACCGAGGGCAGGAGCGATGTGTTGACCACATACACCCTGCGCCATGGATTCCTGGTGCTTTCACCCTTGAGAACCACATAGAGATTGACCTCGTACGGACCGACGGTGTTGTACTGATGCTCGACTGAACAGATGCTTGAATCTTCGGTGCACGTTTTGGTGTAGCCGTCGCCGAAGTCCCAGGTTGAGGATATGATGCTATCCCTCAGACTGAGGCGGGCAATCTCTGCCGAAAACATGACCGTCACGCCGACCCCGACCGTATCAGTCGAGGTGTCACCGACAGCTGCTGTCTTGGCCAAGGCGACGATGGAAATACCGCCGTCACCCCCCGAAATCGGATCATTTGCGACCGAAATCGGATTGTTGTCCGCACACCCCACCGCCATCAGAAGGATGGAGGCTACCGCAAGCGAAACGAGAAACTGCTTGGCCATTTAAGGCCCCCTTTCGTTGAATTGTTGTGAAGGAACACTTTCAATCCCCCTGACGCATTTTAAAGCGGGGCGATATGAACCGGGCGAACCAAGGTGCCCCATTTCGGGAACTCTGGCACGCCCGGCCCATACTCCTTTCAACGAATTAACGAAGAAAGGATTACAGGCTTATCTTAGGTTGAAAACCTTTTAAAAGAATAGGTTTAGGAATTTCTGGGCGAATTTCAGCTTTTTCAAAGCTCTTCGTTCCTGTTTCTTAACAGACAGGGCATTATCGTACAATTTGACGATCTTGTCAACGATAGATCCCCAGTTATATTCCTCTTTGACTCTCTTCTTCTCCAACTGGCCCATTTCACTGACTATCTTGGGGTTGCGAAGCAAGCAGTTCAGCTTGCCCATCAAATCAGCCGGACACTTAGAACGGAAGGTGAAGCCGGTATACCCGATGGCCTCTTTGTTTTCAGGGATATCCGAGACGACCGTAGTCTTACCGTGCGACATCGCTTCCAAGAGCGCAATGGACAGGCCTTCGGATTCGGACGGCTGGACGAACAGATACGAATTGGCGAACAATTCGCCGACGATCGGTCCAGACTGCGGTCCGGTGAAGATTATCCTCTTATCCACTTTGGCCATCTCTTTGAGCTGATGGACGAACTTATCGGTATAAGCCCCACCGCCGACGATGACCAATTTCTTGTCGGTCTTAATTTGCTTAAAAGCCTCAATCAAATATTGCAATCCCTTGTGCTTGACCAAACGACTGACGGCCAGGATGTAAGCATCCTTCTTCAGGCCGAAGTACTTGATGCCGCGCTCGGAAGACTCATTCGAAGGGATTTCGACTCCGTTGGGTATGTAATCGGCAGCGGTCTTGTAATTGCGAGCGGCGTAATCCTTCAAGGTCTTGGAAACGGTGATGGTCCTATCGGCCAATTTACAGGCGATTATTTCGCCGAACTTCAAATAGGCTCTGGCCAAGATGCCCCACTTCTGATGGTAATAATCCTGACAATGGAAGGTGACGACCACCGGAACGCCCGGTTTGAGAAGCTTGACCAGCCACAGCATGGACGACGGACCGATGGAATGGAAATGAATGACGTCGACATCCCTTTTGGCCACATCCAAGCAAGCCCTAAAAGTGTGGGTGATGGCATCCAAATGCTTGGTGGCGATGCTGGGCAGGGAGATCAGTTTGACGCCCTTGTATTTGACCATGGAAGGGTCGCTATAATTGGGGCGAGTGTAAACCAAGACCTCATGGCCCAGGCCGGCCAAGCGAACAGACAGATCCTCGACATGTTTTTCCACGCCTCCGGATTTGGACGGTATTCCTTTTTGTCCGATGAAAGCTATTTTCATATTTATTAGCTTCTTATTTCCCCCCGTCTGAGGAATCAGACGAAGGGTATATAAGATTCCGATGTTACTCGATCTTGAAAGCGATACTGTAAGTCCTCTTAGTGGACTGGCCGGTGACTTTGATGTCGGCTCCGCCGGGCAGAACGCTCGGAACGGTCAAAATGGTCTTGAAACGGCCATTCTTGTCGGCCTTGATGACGACCTGTTTGAGGCCGGCGAATTCGATCTTCAGATCCTCTTCGATGCCGAAGCCTTGGCCGACCAGGGAAACCTGGGTGCCGGCGGCGGCGCGATTCTTATCGATGCTCAAGGAAAGATCCTCGATCGGACAATAGTCCTCTTCTTTGGATTCGTGATAAGCGACAGTCTTAAGATTATTGTCCAAGACCCAAATGTTCGATCCATTGAAGACCACAACCTTCTCAGTGGCACCGTCCGGCACGACCTTCAGGCCCATGGCCCAGGATCCAGCCGGAGTGTCGGTATAGGAATAAGCCCATTTGGCCGGCTTGAAAGTTTCCTTGTCGAGCTTGACCACGCCCATGCCGTCGGTGAAATAAATATAATCGGGATTGACGGAGTTGGCGACATCATAGCCTGAATTGGAGATGTGCTTAAACTCCTTCTTGACCTGGCCGTCCAGGCCGATGGCCTTCATAGACTTATCATCGACCAGATATACTAGGTCATCGCCGGAACCGATGGCCTGGCGAACCGCCTTGCTATCATTGGAAGCGATAGAGTACTCGACCACCTCCTTGCGAGAGACGGTGTTGTAGATTTTGACCTTGTCGTTCTGCATGTTGATGGCCAAATCGCCCTTATCGGAGAAAGAGGCGCTGCCCAGGCCATAGTTGCCGATCATGTTATAGGCATTGACGACCACCAAATCCCTGTTCCAGACCTTGACCCCCTTAGAGCCGATGGTGACCAATTTTCCGTCCTTGACCTCCAAACGCAGGAACCAATCCCAGGAATTATCCTTGAGTTTGACGACCTCCTTGGGAACGATCGGATTGGAGATGTCGTACTTATAAAGATAGCGTCCATTGATCAAAAAGACATAGAGACTTCCGCTCTCCTTCCAAAAAAGCAGGTCGGCGAATTCTTTGCTTTCGCGATCCTGGGACTGGATGGAGGTCTTTTTGTAAAGCTGGCCGTTCTCCAAAGCGAAGAGCTCGAAGCTTCCGCTATTGACGGTTCCAACATAGACTTTGCCATTATAACTCACGGCCTCGCCGGAATAATAAGGCTTGGCTTTACTTTTAGCCGGACTGCCGATGAATAAAGCGGCACCGACCAAAGAAAGCAAAATCGTGATAATTAAAAGCTTTTTCTTCATATTTAGGCTTTTTTAAATAATTAGCTTATATTAGTTAAAAAAATAATGTGACAAAATCTCTCTTTTGACTATTGCTTCATGATAGCACAATTTTAAAAAATTGTCAATATTAAACGCTCAATACTTGATAGGCTCAATGTTCTCTAAAAAACAAAATATCGGCTGGTTGCCTGGCCGATATTGAAAATATTCGCATTCTCCAACTGAAGAAAGCTAGCCTTCTTTCATCTGGCAATAAGCCTGAAAATAAATATCGATCAAATAATTGTAATAGGCTTCGGGGGAATTATTGGACTTAATGTCCTTCTCAGCTCTTTGCCCGACCTCGGCCAAAAGATCGGCATCATCCAATATCCTTTTCAATTTAAAACCTAAATCGTCGATATCGCCAACTTTGAAAGTGAAGCCGTTTTGCCCGTCTTTGACTATCTCCGCCAAGCCTCCGATGCCAGAGACCAAAACAGGACGACCCAAAACCATTGGCTCCAAAATCGAATAAGGCGCATTCTCATACCAACGGGAAGGAATGACCACGACCTTGGCCCCCTTGACCATGCCCCACAATCTTTCCCCCTCTAGCCGGCCGAAGAATTTTATGTTCTTGCCGCCTGACCTTCTGGCCTTCTTCTTCAGCTCTTCGGCCAGCGGACCGTCGCCGACCAAATTCAAACCGATCTCGGTCTTAATGGAAGAATAGGCTTTGAGCAAATCCTGCACCCCCTTCTCTTCGGCCAATCGGCCATAATAAAGCACATACTCCCCTTCGGCATAAGGCGCTCCATACATATCTTCCGAGAACACCGGATTGGGCAAATAGAAAATCTTGGCATTGAAACCGAACTCTCTGAACTTCTTCATTAAAAAAACGCTTGGCGAGATGAAGCAATCGATTTGATGATAGGTTTTGAAAAAATAATGCCAGTAGCTCTCCAGGGCCGCGATCAAGCTCTTAGCGGGAGAGTTCTGCACGCAACGGTCAAAGAAACAGCGATAGAACCTGTTAGGCTTGCTCCTCTCCCATATCTGGCCCCTGACCAAAAGGTTGCGGTTGGGGGATATCAATTGATAATCGTGCAAAGTCATCACCGTGGGAATGCCGGCCTTTCTCAGAACTTTGATGATCGATGGCGAAAGATGGTGATATATATTGTGCAGATGGGCCACATCCGGCTTGAATTCGGCGATCAATCTCTTGAGCTTGCGGTCGGCCTCGGGGTTGGCGAACAGCCTAAAGAAGGCTTTGACTTTGGCCAAAGGACCGAGGTCGGCCGACAAGTCGATATCCGAAACAAAATACTTCGACCACGGCGTGGCCTTGTTGCGAGAATTGGCCGTCGAAAAGAAGGCGACCTGGTGCCCATGGGCCTCCAGGACTCTGGCCGTGTCGAAATAGGCGCGCTCGGAGCCGCCTCGCAAATAATGATAGTTGTTTATCAGGAGTACTCTCATTTAAGACAAAAATTATTCATTGGGAAATTTATTTTTAAAAGACGCTCGATTTTTTCCAGCGAAAAATCTCGCTCTGTTTTTCTTGGATTTTCCACCGCTGTCGGCGGTGGACCAAGCAAAATCCTCGAAAAAAGCTTTTAAAAACAAATTTCCCAATGAACCTTCCATTTTTTAAACTATTTTTTTCTACAAACCGCCGTCCACCCCAAAGTCAAATAACGGCGGCCGATCAGCTTGTCGATGAGTGTGCCGACGATCATGGCCGGAGCGCAGACCAAGGCCGAAAGCAAAGGATAGGTTATGGCGTTCTTCGGTTTGAAGTTCTCGATGACAAAGGCCGAGAATATTTGAGACAGGCACCCGAAGACGCCGGAGGTCGGCGCCATTCTCTCGACCACAAAATCCTTGTCCAAAAGCCTCTTGAATCCATAGCTGGTGAAGCGCCGAAAATCATAAGGCACTTCATGTTCATACCAGACGAAGGGAACGCTGACATAGAGCTTGCCCTTGGGCTTCAATATCCTGGCGATCTCGGCGACCAACTTCTCCGGCTCGGGTGAATGTTCCAAAACCTCGGTACAAATAGCAGCATCGAATACTCCGTCGTCATAGGGAATATTAAGGCCATCGAAATACTGATCGGGCAGCTTATCTTCCTTCTTATGCCCTCCGCCTTCGACATCGATGGCGGCATAGTCATTGCCAGAGAACAGCACCTCGTAAGGACGGCTGCCGCAGCCGACATCCAAAACATCTTTTTTCTTCAAACCCCTGGCGAAATCGCGCATAGGCAGGAAGAGTCCCCTTCTGGCCACGAAGTAAGGATTGATGAAGACCGAATACCAGGCCGGCCGAAAGTCATTGACTTTTTTCAATTTCAATAAAAAATCTTTGAACATTTTATTTCTCACTTATCACTTAACAATTGTCAATCACTTCATTTTCAAAAGCTTTTTTCAAGGATTTTGCTTGGTCCACCGCCGACAGCGGTGGAAAATCCGAGAAAAGCAGAGCGAGATTTTT
>CAZPAK010000025.1:0-8333 GCA_964584605.1 uncultured Gammaproteobacteria bacterium | reverse complement strand
GAGGGGCCATGATCATGTGCAAAGAGAAATACGCCGCTCAAATAGACAAGGCGGTGGCGAAGAAGGCGAGCTCGCGGCGAGCCCCCTCCAAAGCCAGATCATTGGCCAAGCCGGTCTTGTTGAGATTGGCCTCATAACGATCCTTGGCTATGGCATAGAGGCGCTTGTTGGTCTGCCAAAGATTGTCATAGAAAACCGTGCCCTCGATGTCTTTGAAGGCCTTTTTCAAAGTATTTTGATAATAATATATCAAAAAATCGCTCGTCAGCATGACCGGAACCTGTTTGGATTTGAGAACGGAGTAGGCTTGATAGAAATTCTTGGCCTCGGAAGGGAAGGGGTTGTCGATCGAGGCGAAACCGTTTTCATTCAAGCTCCCCAAGGCGGCGTCCAGGTTTATCTTGCGCGAAAAATCATAGTAATTGGCGACATCGACCTTCACATTCTGGGGCAATGGATAATCCGGCAGGACCAAGCGCAAATCCTCCCTATCGACCTTATAGAAATCACCGAAAGAAACATTCTGCGCCTCCCAGCCGATTTGGCCGTTGCCATTGCCGCCATTCCGGCCATCGTCGCCAGAGGAAGGCAAGGAAGGCTCGGCCGGCTCCGGTTCAGGTGCCGGAGAATCAGGGACAGGCCGCTCGACTTCGGAGATCGGCGGCCGCTTGCTGTCATTGACCATTTTGATCGCCCAAAACACCATGACGATGACGACGGCCAAAGTGATGAAAACGCCGATGGCCAGCACCAGCATCTTATTGCCGCCCGGCGACTGCTCTCCTTGATTGTTGTCCATATGATTTATTTCAAATATTTTCTCTTGTTGGCCAAATGCTCTTCATAGGTCCTGGAAAAGACCGTTTCACCGGTATCGGGGCGGGAAAGGAAGAAATTATAATCGGTGTAAGTCGGATTGATGGTGGCCCTTATGGCCTGCAAGCCCGGACTGGAGATCGGCCCCGGAGGCAAACCTTTGTATTTATAAGTGTTGTAGGGGGAATCGATTTGAGTGTCCTCCAAAGAGTATATCGGCTTATTGACCCCCAAAATATAGGCCAGCGAAGCGCACGATTCCAGGCCTTGCCCATTCTTGATGCGATCCCAAAAAATACCGGCCACTATCTTCATGTCCTTTTCGGTTCGAACCTCCTTCTCTATGATAGAGGCCATGGTCAAAATCTGATAGATGGTCTTGCCTTGAGCCTTTATGCTCTCGCGCAGTTCCGGCGTCAGTTTGCGATCGAAATTGTCCAGCATCTTCAAGACCAAGTCTCCGGCCGAAGCATTCTTGTAAAGCCTGTAGGTGTCCGGAAAAAGATAGCCTTCCAAGCCTCTGCACTCCGGCTTATCGGCCAAAAAATCGAAACGGCTGGCATAATCTTTGAGTTCAGGAGAGGATTTTTGGCACTCTTTCAGCGGTTCGCCGGCCAAAAAATACAGGTCGCCCTCGGTGCCCAGCCCCCATTCCTCGACCTTCTTGGCCAAATCCCGGCGCGTCCAGCCTTCTATGACGGTGACCTCGCGCTCCTCGTCTATGACCTGCCCCGAAGACAGTCTGGCCAAAATCTCCTTGGCGGTCATGGCCGGGCTCAATTCATAGGCTCCAGCCTGGAGTTTCTTGTCTAATCCGGAAAGGTTGGCATAGATGCGGAAAGAATACTCCGACCTTATGAATCCGGCTTCTTTTAGATGGGCGCTGACCTTCTTGAAAGACTGCCCCTTATCGACTACGAAGGCTTTGTTCTCGCCTCTGGCGTCCAACGGCTCATTGATGGCCGCGTCATAGGAGAAATAACCCCAAACACTGAAAGCGAACGAACACAACAAGATTATCTTTAAAAATTTCTTGAACACTGGATTGTGTCTTTTTGAGAATTCAAAAATTGAAAATTGTTTGAAAATTCAAAATTAAAAATTAAAGATCGTCAAAGGTATTCTTCCAGCCCCTCCTCCTTCATCTTCTTGTGCAGTTTGGTGATGTGCACGACCTCGTCCTTGGGGGCGACCAAGATCGCGTCGCGAGTGTTGACCACCACCATGCCTTTGAGGCCGACGGCCGCCAAAACCTTCTTGTCGTCGAGGTTATAGAGCAAAGAATCCTCGGAATGCAGGCAAGAGACTTTGCCGTGGATGACATTCTCCGACTGACTCTTCTCCAGGGCCTCCTTCAAAGCATACAGCGTGCCAGGATCGCTCCAGCCCATATTGGTCTTGATGACCACGGCATTGGAAAGGTCCAAGCGTTCGATGATCGCCTCGTCGAAATGCAAAGGGGCGGCCAGGTCGTAGCGGCCGGCGGCGATATGGTCGTAGATTTCCGGCGCCAAACGGCGATAGCTGTCCAAGAGGTAATCGATCGAAGTGACGAAATAGCCCGGGTTCCAGAAAGCATTGCCGCTCCTGTATATCTCATCGCATTCCTCCTGCGGAGGACGATACCTCCAGCCTTCGAAGCCATGGATGTCGCGGCTGCCGGAAGAGCCCTTTTTCTTGCCAACTTTGATCCAGCCCAGATTGTTGTTGGCGAAACGCGGCCTTTCGGCCAGGAAGACGAAACGGTCGCCGTCGGCGGAGATCATCTCTTCGGCGCTCTGCAGCGCCCCACTGAACTCTTCGGTCCTCTCCATCAGATGGTCGGCCCACAACAAGGCCACCGCTCCGCTTTGCCCCCTCTTCTTGAGTTCGTTCACGGCGAAGCAGACGGCCGGACCTAGGTCGCGGCGATCTGGTTCTACGAAGACATTGCCGGCCGGCAGTTGAGGCAACTGCTCGACAATGGCATCTTTATATAAAGGAGATGTCTGAATGTAGATGTTGTCGGCCCCGAAGGTCGGAGCGATGCGGTCGAAGGCCAATTGCAGAGTCGATTTTCCGTTGAATATCCTGTCGAATTGCTTGGGGGAATTGACCCTGGACAAGGGCCAAAGGCGGGTTCCGATGCCGCCGGCAAAGATTACTAGCTTCATTTTTAATTGGCCCGGGGTGTTTGACCAAGGAGGGGAAAAAGGCGAAAGATCCGCCAAACCGCCTCAACCAACACCAAGGTTTTTTATTAAAATCTTCTTTTCGCGCTATCGGCTATTTCTTGGCTTTGACAAAGACTACGACCTCATCTCCGGCAGAAACTCCGCTGATCGCCTCGATCATTCCGCCATCCCCCCTCAGGCCGGTTTTGACCGGAGATTCGAAGACCTTGCCATCCCGCAATATCCTAATGACCTTGCCTTTGTCGGTCTTGTCTATGATGGCCCTCTCCGGCACGATCAACGCTTGCTCGCTCTTGGCCGTGAAGATCGTCACATTGGCAGTCATGCCCGGCCTGATATCGGACAAAGACTCGGCCTTGTCGGAAAAAATCAAAGTCACTTTATAATAGACCACATCCTGAATGACGGTTTCGGCCGGCTCGACGAAATCGACCACAGCCTTAAACTTGCGGCCGTCTCCGAAGGCGTCCAAAGTCATTTCCGCTTCGGCACCCTTGTTTATCTTGGCTATGTCCGATTCGGAAATATCGACTTCGACCTCATAATCGCTCTGGTCCAACAAGGAAAAAACGGTCCTGCCGGGAGAGATCTGCTCGCCGCGTTCAAATTCGTCCCTGACCACGCGGCCGTCGAGCGGAGCCCTAAGGACGCTGTCCTCTATCTGTTTATTGATCAATTCCAAAGAAGATTGAGCTTGGGAGACTTGGGCATTGGCCAAGGCCACATCCTCGCTCCTGGCCGAAGATTTCAATTTGGCCAGCTGGCTCTTGGCCACCTCATAGGCCTCTTGCGAAGTCTTGACCCCGGACTCCGCGGAAGCTACGCGCGCCTCTCCGCTCAAACGAGCGCTCGACAGGACATTCTTGGCGTTGGTGATGGCGTTCTCAAGGGCCACATCAGCCCCGCGCAAAGAATTCTCCGCCGCCGAAACATTGGTGCTATAGGCCAGATAGGCACCATCCGAAGCCTGCTTGTCGGCCTGAACCACGGAAACGGCCGAATTCGCCAAGGACAATTGCCCGCTGACGGTGCTCTTATAGGCATCCAAGGCGGCCTGTGCGATGGTGCTGGCCTCCAAGGCCGAATAACAGCTTTTCAAAGCATCGACGGTCCTATTCAGATAGGCCAAAGCGTCGGATACCGCCGTCTTCACTTTGACCTCGCTTCTATCCTGCAAAGCCTGGAACAAAGAGGCGTTCGCGGACACTGACAGAAGCTCGGCCTCGGCGTAAGCGGTCTTGGTATCGCTCAGATAAGCCTTATTCTTGGCGCTCAAAAAATCCTTCAAAGTATCATTGGATAGAATGGTGTCGACATTGTCCAAGGCGGTGTTGGCCACGGCCAATTTGGCGCCGATGTCGGTCAAAGAGGTTTCAATCGAATTATCGATCGACTTTTGATAGATGGCTTTGGCGTTGTCCAGGGCCGTTCGGGCCGAAAGCACGCTTTGTTCGTAGGTGGTCTGGTTGTCGGCGCCGGAGTTTTGAAGGTCGCTGAGGCTCTTCTCCGCCTGGCGGATCTCTTCGGCCACCGTCCTCTTCACTTTCTCCAAATTGCTCGCCGAAGCCTCGGCGGCCTTTTGCGCCTCGCGAACCTGCGCCTCGGTCACGGCCAAATCGGAAGCCGTCGCGCCGGACAACAGTTTGCTCAAACTGGCTCGAGCCGAGATCAGGCTGGATTCCGCCTGTTGTCTCTGTATCAGCAAGGATTGGCCATCAAGCTTGGCCAAAACATCGCCGGTTTTGACCTCGTCGCCGATCTTGGCGAACTTCTCTTCCAACTTGCCGCCGGAAGAAAAACTCAATTCGACTCCGTCGCTGGCCTTGACCATCCCCACCTCACCGACCGTCTGGACCAAATCACCGCGGAAAACTGTGGCAGTGACATATTCGTCGCCGGCCGGAGCGCTGAAGAATTTGGCCGAAACCAAAGACCCGGCCAAGAGCAATAAAACCGCTCCGGCCAAAACCTTGAATCTCTTTTTTGCGAAGAATTTTTTGTTCATTTTTTAGAATTGGTAAGTGCCGCCATTTTCTTGGCCCTCCATGGCCTCGCGGTTCTCCATTATTTTCTTGACCTTTTCCGCCAAATCCTCAAGGGAGAAGTCTTCTTTGAGGAAATACTGGTTGGCTCCGACCGAAAGGCCGCGAGCGCGGCTGTCCTCATCGGAGACATCCGTGAAGACGAAAATATAAATATCGGCGATCTCATCGTCGGCGCGAATGGCCTTGATGATCTCGAAACCGTCGAGTTTGGGCAATATCAAATCCAAGATGACTATTTCGGCATCGACTTTCTTTATTTCCATGATCAAGTCCTCGATCTCCGTCTCTCCTCCGGGATTGGCCTCGGCGTAGAAACCTCGCAGATTCAACTGATTCTGCAGGCCCTTGGCGATATTGATATCGTCCTCGATGATGAAAACATTCTGTTTTTCCATATTTTTAAAGCTTTAGATTATATAATAATACATAATAATGATATCATTTATGACCAAACCTTTCAAATCAAGGAAAAGCGGGTGAAAAACAAAAATACGGCCGTCTTTTCGGCCGTATCTTCAAAAATCGGCTATTCCAGCTCTTTCGCGATCTTTCCCGCTATCTCAAGCATTTCCTCCTTGGAAAAAGCCTTGGTATTGCCCAAATCGACCCCCTCGCCATGGCCATCGCCGGCGAAACGAGGGATAAGATGCACATGCGCGTGCGGAACCTCCTGCCCCATGACCGAAGAGACGACATAATCGGTGTTAAAGGCTTTTTTTTGAGCGTTGGCGATTTTCTTTACGACCTCGAAATAAGCTCCGACCGCCTCGACATCCCAAACCCAGCGCGCGTGCTCTTTGGGTATCACCAAGACATGCCCGAGATTCATCGGCTTGATGTCCAAAAAGGCCAAAAAGGAATCATCCTCATAGACCTTGTGGCAAGGGATCTCTCCTTTCACTATCTTGCAAAAGATGCAATCGTCCATAACGATTAAAAGTTAAAAATGAAAATTTAAAGATATTCAATCCTTCGCTCTCGTGGTCATGATTATTCTCGCCAAAATTCTGCATATACCATCGCAATCTGAAAAAATAGAAACAAAAAATCGCTCATCCAAATATCCAGTATCCCTTAAAAGTCTTAACCAATACTTAGTCTCTCTGGACTCTTTGTACGCTATAGAGAGTTTGTGTGAAAAATCTTTTTTAGAGCAACCTCCTTCAGCCTCTTCTACATTCGCCCCTATGGAAGTGCCGCTCCTAAGCACTTGCTTGGATAGGACGAATTCCTTCTTATTCAAGGTTAGATGTCTATAAAGCCCCACGATTCTTATGGCAAAATCATAGCTTTTCCTTTGAATCAAGCCCTCCTCCATCTTATTTTAATTCTTCACTTTTAACTTTTAATTGACTTTCATCAGCCCATTCTGTGCGCCGGCCTGGCGAAGGACCGAGGCAGCATTCTTCATGGCCAGTTTCATCGCTTTCTTGATGTCGCCGTCGAAGGTCTCCAGCCCGGCCAAGGTGGTGGAGAAGAAGGCGTCGCCCACGCCGGAAGTGTCGACGATCTTGCTCTTCGGCACTCCCAAAGAGGCCTCGTGATGATGAACCTCGCCATTGAAATAATCAGCTCCCTTGTCGCCCGAAGTTATCATGACCTGTTTTGGCCCCAGACTTTTGACGGCCGAGAGCAGGGACTTCATGTCTTTGGAGAGCTCCTCGCCCTTGCGCTTGAACTTACCTTCCGAGACCGCCAGCTCCAAAGCCTCGTCTTTGTTGAGAAAAATGATTTCGGTCTTTTTGAGCCATTTATGCAATCTGCCGGCCCCCTCTTGAAGCTGAGCCGAACCGGGATTCCAGGCGACTTTGGCGCCCTTGACGGCAAAGGTCTTATCCAAAACCTTGTCCCATCCGCCCGACAACGAAGATATGCAAACCCATTTGGAATAGGAGAGCATGTGCGCTTCGATCTTGTTGATCGACAGCTCATCGTTGGCTCCGCGATAGGTGAAGGCCACATGTTCGCCGCCCGGACTTATCACTATCAATGAAAAACCGGTATCGCGATGGCACACGACCTTGATCAAGCGGGTGTCCACGCCATTGTCGTCCAGATTCTTGATCAATGTCCTGCCGGATTCATCATTGCCGACGGCCGCGACCAAGCCGACCGTGAACCCCAGGCGCGACAAGGACACGGCCACATTGTTGGCTCCACCTCCGGGAAAACGGCCCAAGCCTTCGGCCTTGATCTTGGCCCCGTATTCGAAGCCGAGCAGCTTCTGCCGCAGGATGTCCTTGGGGTTGTCGATTACCTGCCCTTCACTGGTATAGAAGGAGATGTCCTCCACGGCGCCGCCGACGGCGATGAAATCGTATTTCATAAAAGTGTTGTTTATTCAATTATAGCAAAAAAGACGGCCAAAAGAAAAAGTGGTCTCCCTTATCGGGAAACCACTTGGTGAAAACTCACTTAGCCTTCATGAAGGAATGTCCTTCGAAAGCCAGGGCGTCGTCCTGACAGCCGCAATCCATAATGCCGGCGGGAACGACCTCTTTCGGGGTCGGCTTCTTGATGCCGGCATCTTCAAGGGCGTGGTCGATGACGCTTTTGACTTGGTCGAATTGGATAGCCGCCATCTTGGCCGTCTCAAAGGATATTATCCGATATTTCTCGCGAAGATGCTCGGGAATATCTTCGATTTTGAACGTAAAGTCACGCTCGAAATCAAACAGCGGTCCGGAACCGAAATCATGGTCCTCGGCCAGATAGGGCATGAACGCCGAACACTCTTCGATCGCTTCGAATATCCTTCCCTCTTCTTCCGGCGCATCTTCAAAGAGCTCGTCCGATTCTCCAAAGAGATCGAACTCGTCTTCGTCGACGGTCTGCTGGTCGTCATTCTGATGGCGAAGGTCTTCCCATTCCTTGATGAGTCTTTCCAATTCCTGGGATATCGTCAGAGCCTGGGGGTTCATCTCATGGAGCGAGTGAGCGAAGTCATCGGCATCGTCCATGGGTATCTGGGAGCTTGGCCGGCTGATTGGCAATTCGAACGTCCTTCCTTCCCTGGCCTCTGTCAGACACTCTTCCCTGATGCTGTTGGCATAGCCCGGGGAACACAGACAGGCGACTATCTCCCCGACCTCTTCGCGAGACTTGAAGCGATAGAATCTGCCAGAGACTAGATCGATCAAATGCAGCACATAGTCTCGGCACCTTCCTTCCTTGACTTCGACTCCACCGATGAAAAACCTTTTTTGAGACATCTAGACCTCCTTCTTGGGGTTTTGATTGTTGAAAAAACATTCACGCCGCGTTCTTGCGGCGCAAAAGAGCAATATTTAATATATAC
>CAZPAK010000024.1:0-8853 GCA_964584605.1 uncultured Gammaproteobacteria bacterium | reverse complement strand
AAGGATAGCCGCAGAAATCGCCTCCAACACCCCTTCAAAGAAGAACCATCATGAACAAAATAAAAATCGTCTTCATGGTGATAAAGCATCGGGGCAAGTATTACAAAATAGCCAGAACGCCGAAATCAGCAGTGTTGCGTGAAGACGACGAGATAATCCACTCCATCGAACGGAACTTTGATGGGCCCGAAAGCTTGGAGAGCATAGACGACGAGCTGCGTAAAGAAATGCGCAAGCGCGGAATCCCCTATGTCATCAATCTCGATAAAAAAAGATGACAAACCAACCCGCCCTAAAGAAAACTTTAAGTGGCGGGTTTTTTATTGAAAAATACTTTAAAATCAGATATAATTTCTAATTATGCGACTAGACTCCCCTCTTTCCGGCTTGAACAAGATCGGGCCGAAAATAGCCAAATCACTGAAGACATTGGGCCTCCAGACCGTAGAGGACCTGCTTTGGCATTTGCCTTTCCGTTATGATGACTTCTCTAAAACCGTCAAAATAAAAGACCTTGTCCCAGGACAGAAGGCCAACATAGTCGGCCAGTTGGAGCTCATAAACAACCGCCGCGCTCATCGCCGCCGAATGTACATCACTGAAGGCTTGGTCCGCGATGACAGCGAAGGCATCAAGGTCGTCTGGTTCAATCAGCCCTTCATCGCCAAGACCCTAAAACCGGGAGACACCGTCTCGCTGGCCGGAGAGGCGCGCGACGACGGCGGCATATTGACCATGGTGTCGCCGATCTATGAAAAAATGAGCCTGTCACCGACCCATACCAGCGGGCTGGTCCCAATCTATCACACAACCGAGGGCATCACCCAAAAACAACTGCGATTCTTCATCAAGCAATCTTTGGCGGCCGCTCAAGAGTTGAAAGACATAGTGCCTAAAGAGGTTTTGGATAGATTGAGGATGCTGTCGATCAAGGAGGCCATCGAGAAGGTGCACTTCCCTAAAAGCTATGAAGAGTCGGCAGAGAGCCGGAGGCGCCTGGCCTTCGAAGAGATCTTCTTGGCCCAAATAAAATCCCAAACGATCAAAAGACAAAAAGCCGAATCCAAAGCTGAAAAAGTGGCCTTCAAAGAGAAGGAAACCCGTGAATTCGTGGCCGGCCTCCCCTTCCAGCTGACCGACGACCAAAAAAAGGCGGCTTGGCGCATACTGCAAGACATGGAGACCGGCACGCCCATGTCGCGCCTGCTCAATGGCGACGTCGGTTCCGGCAAGACATTGGTGGCGGTCATGGCTTTATTGAACACTGTCTTGAACGGATTCCAAGGAGTGATGATGGCCCCGACCGAGATATTGGCCAGACAGCACTTCAACTCCATTCGCAAACTATGGAAAGAATTGCCTTTGAAAGTCGCCATCCTCACCAATAGCTGCCGGCTGATCGGAGAGAACGAAAAGAAAATCTCTCGCGCCGAACTGTTGAAAGCGATAAAAAACGGCGAAATAGATGTCGTCATCGGCACACACGCCTTGGTCCAAGACGACGTGAAATTCAAAAAACTGGCCCTGGCCGTCATCGACGAACAGCATCGTTTCGGCGTTGCCCAGCGAAGCGCCCTGCTTTCCAAATCGGGGACAAAAAAAGCTCCACACCTTTTATCAATGACTGCCACCCCGATACCCAGATCGCTGGCCTTGATATTATTCGGAGACCTGGATGTGTCTTTGATAAAAGAGATGCCAAAAGGCAGAAAAGTCATCACAACCAAAGTGGTACCGGAAGAAAAACGTCAAGCGGCTTACGATTTTATTCGTAAAGAGATACAAAAAGGGCGGCAGGCCTTCGTCGTCTGCCCCTTAATTGAAGAATCGGATTTCTTCGGGGCCAAGGCCGTCAAAAGCGAATTTGAAAAATTAGACAAACAAATCTTCCCGGAAATAGCCACAGCCATGCTCCACGGCAAACTCAAGCCGGCGGAAAAAGAAAGAATCATGGCTGATTTTTTGGCAGGCAAAACCAAAATATTAATTTCAACCTCGGTCATCGAAGTAGGTGTCGACGTACCCAATGCCACTATCATGATGATTGAAGGATCCGAGCGTTTCGGCCTGTCTCAACTTCACCAGTTCCGCGGGCGCGTCGGCCGCGGACAAGAGCAATCATACTGCTTTCTTTTCACTAGCGATGAAGATCAAAACCAAAGCCGCCGATTAAGCGTTATGGAAAAATACGCCGATGGTTTTTCTTTGGCGGAAATGGACCTTAAGTTCAGAGGTTCAGGAGAGATCTATGGCACGGCCCAATCCGGCTTCCCGGAATTCAAAATCGCCACACTCTTCGACTATGAGCTGATGCGGCAGGCCCAAGAAGAGGCCGGAGCGCTGCTGGACAAAGACCCGAATTTGGAAGGATATCAGCCATTGAGAGATAAGATGGAGAAACTCGGACAAGGGGCTCATCTGGAATGATGAAGACAAAAAAATGACCCCGCCTTCCATAATGGAAAGCGGGGTTTTGTTCCAGTTTCTTAACCTTAGATAAGACCAAGAAATTGGAACAGGGCACGCCAAGGACCGTGCCAGAAAGAAATATAAGCGTGATTGACGCCTTCCGATATCTCGGCCAAAGAAACTAGGCCGACGAGCGCATACAAGGCGACTAAAGTCGCCAGGCAAGCGAGCGTGGCACGAAAAAATTTGCGACGAAAATTATTGGCATAAAGACCATTAATTCTCGTCACCATTGGACTTATTCCTAAAAAAGGGCTGTAACAGGACATTTTCCACTCCTTTAATGAATGTTTATTATTTCGACAAATTGTTTTTTAAAAGCTTTTTTCCGTCAAATTTGCTTGGCTCCCGAACTTGCTTCGGGAAAATTTGACGGAAAAGTAGAGCGAATTTTTGCCGCTGGAGCAAAAATAAGCGTCTTTTAAAAAACAATTTGTCGAAATATATTTTTTTAAGCTATTCTTATAAATAACCTAAAAAATCTCTACCTATATTTATTAATTATATCACATAAATACAAAAATGTCAACAAAAAAGAGGTTTTCCCAAAGAGAAAAACCTCAATAAACCCCTATTATCGGGCAAAGGAAGGATAATAATCGAATTTATCGGCAATTAATGCTATGCCGAACTTATCGGCCAACGACTGGCATTTTTCCGGAGTGAAAAACACTCTGGGGTCCCATCCTCGGCGATGAGCCGCCTTATCAACAACCAAAACCAGCATTTCGGCCGTTTCTTCTTCTTTGAGAGAAAAACGCCCCCTGGGCATGGCCTTGGTCAGCCTGAAACGGCCGTTCAAGAAATTGCTGTTGAGCGGGTTTTTTCTATCTATCAGAATGCGAACCTGCAAGGACGCCTCCTTTAAAAAGGTTTTTTGACAAAAAAGAGCAGCCCTTATTTATATCATCTTATCTTATTTTTGTCAAACATCCAACAACTGGGAAACATTTTTCATCTTTTTAAGCTCCAGCCCCTCTATCTTAACATCAGTATTAGGAACAATAGCGCTTTTAAATCCTAAAGAGGCCGCTTCCTTCAATCGAGCCTCGAGCCTAGCGACATTCCTGACCTCCCCTCCTAATCCCACCTCTCCCAAAACAATGGTCTTCTTGTCCAAGGATTGATTCAATATCGAAGTGATAATGGCCTGGCAGACAGCTAGGTCCATGGCCGGGTCATCGGCCTTGAGGCCGCCGACCACATTAACTATGACATCCTGGTTGGTCAGATTGAATTTGGTCTTCTTGGTGAGAACGGCGCAAAGAACTTGCAAGCGATTGAGGTCGAAGCCGGAGGCGCGGCGCTGCGGATAACCAAAAACCGTCTTGGTCACCAGCGCCTGGATATTCACCAAAAAGGGACGAGTGCCTTCCATTATCGAGCTAATGACCGAACCGGGAATATTGTCCGATTCTTTGTCTAAAAATATCAAAGATGGATTCTTTATCTCTTTCAGGCCCTGGCCGGTCATCTCGAAGACGCCGAGCTCGTTGACCGAACCGAAACGATTCTTGGCCGCGCGCAGGATGCGATAGTCGCCGCCAGCGTCGGCCTCGAGGTATATGACGACATCGACGATGTGTTCCAATGACTTCGGTCCGGCGATCTGCCCGTCCTTGGTGATATGACCGATCATCAACACGGCCACTCCGTCCTTCTTGGCCACTTCCAGGAACTTGGCCGCCGAAGCCCTAATCTGCGCCAAGGAGCCGGCCTCGGAATCGATATCGGCGACCGAGACGGTCTGGATGGAATCGATGATGGCCAAAAGCGGCTTTTCCTGTCTGATGGCGGAACAGATCTTCTCGGTGCTGGTCTCGGACACGAAGCCGATCTTGGAAAGGTCGCAACCCAAACGCTCCAACCTTCCTTTCACCTGGCCGGCCGATTCCTCCCCTGAAACATAAATAATGCGATCCTTGCCGGCGGACAGACGGTCGGCAATCTGCGCGACGATGGTCGACTTTCCGATGCCCGGCTCGCCTCCGAGCAATATCAATGAACCGGCCACTAAGCCTCCGCCCAAAACCCTATCCAATTCCCCGATGTTGGTCTTATGGCGAGACAAATGCGAGTTTTTGGTCTGTGACAGATCGATCAAGGAAGCGGCCGGCACCTTGGCGCCTTCCGCCTTCTTCAAATCGTCGCCGCTTACGACCTCTTCCGACAGAGTCCCCCAGGCCCCGCATTCCAAACAGCGCCCGCTCCATTTCGGAGTCTGGGCGCCGCATTTGCCGCATGTATAGACTGTCTTGATCTTGCTCATAGAAACTTTTAAAAGCCTCCTCCCTAAAGGCCCTGCTGAATTATCCTCTCTAAATCCTCCCTATCTATGGCGCCCAGATATTCCTGGTCGCCGACAAAGAAGAACGGCACACCAGGAAGCCTCAAAGCGCTAGCCTCCTTCAAATTCCTTTTTATGTCATTGTCGAACTTGCCGGCAGAGAAACATGATATGAATTTGGAAGCGTCCAGCCCGGTGCTCTCGACCACTTTGTCCAAAGAAGCGGAAAAGGCCTCGGGATCGGAAAACAAAAAATCATGGACTTGCCAGAACTTGCCCTGCTCCTTGGCGCATCTGGCCGCCAAAGCGGCTTGATATGACACTGTTCCGGTGTCCGGCAGATCCTTCCATATCAAACGCACTTGCCCTTGATACTTTTCCATCACCTCCTTAATGATGTTCGCCTGCCGCGCGCAGGCCTGGCAGGAAAAATCGGAGAATTCGACGATGGTCACCTTGGCGTCATCCTGACCCATCTGCGGATCTCGGCCGTCGATCAACGGAGCGAACAAAACTTTTTCAGCCCCGGGACCCGGGGTTATGAAAGGGTCCAAAGATTCGACCGCTTCGCCCGCGATCGCGTAATCTTCGGATGTCGCAGTCCCAGGAATCTCCGAGTCAAAAGACCTGAGAGAAAAAGAGACGACCGCGAACACGACAAAAAAGGCCATTATCGAAATAGCTATGAACAATCTGTCAAACGACCTCTTTTCTTCCTCGCCTCTCATCGAATGATTTGTTTTTCAATGTTTTAATTATTCTTTCTGCCCTGCCACTTGGCGAAATCCACCAACCAGGCAGAATCCTCTTTTTTGAAAGTTATGGCCAAATCTTCATAATAGACAATCTCGGCGCCATCGAAACCGGAAGACTCCACTCTTTGAGTGTAGACCATGGCACTGGCCGTACCGGCCCGATCGTCGAATTGATCGACGCTGGCCAAGACTGCCCGCGTCACAGTCCCCCTGTAAACGCCGTCATACTGCATCTCATTCCTTGATTTTTCAACATAGGCATCAGCCCAATCGCGCATACTTTTGGTCATGAAGATGTCCAAATCAGTTATATTGCTGAAATCGGATTGATTGGAATAACTGCCAAGCCTTTCAGCGAAAAGAGAGGCCATTTTCTCCAAATTGGCCTTATCGACATCTTTTTGGTCGGCGGCCGGAGCATCATTTGAAACGATAATCTCCATCTGTTTGACCGAAGTGGCTATTTGGGTGGGATCGCTCTCTAATTGCGGCTGAGCTTCCTGCTCTACTTTTGGCATCTCTTGAACGGCCGGCTTTTTCAACGACCCTTTGAAAAAGAACAAAAACCAAACCAAGGCGGCCAAAAGCAAAAGTATCAAAATGACCAATGCTATCAGCACCTTTTTCCCATCATTGTTTCTCTCGTCCATATATTTTTAATTTTAATTATATCCGCTCATATCGGCATATCCAGAACCTCCGCCCCCTCTCCCTGGCCCTGCGAAGCCGCGAATTCCTTCTTGGCCTCTTCGATCTCCAAAAGCTGCCTCGGGTCGGTGGTTATCAGCTGATCCTCGGTGTACGAAGCCACGATCTTGATGGCGGCGTGCTTGTTGCCGGCAAACATGATGCCTTCGCCGACGCCCGACTCGAGCAAAAGATATTTTTCGCCTTCGGTCAGGGCGAAGGTCTTTTGGATGAGATCGATAGCGGCCGGAGACTGTTTCAAAAGTATCTGCAACGAAGAGTTGGTGACGATGGCCTGTCCATAGGGAGAGCGCAAAAAATCATTGACATCCTGAGTGATGGTGGTGACCCCCAGATAGTATTTGCGGCAGCGCTTGACCAGGGCATAGATGAACTTGGCGCTATCCTCGCTCTGCATCAGCCACCAGGCCTCATCGATGACCAGTATCCTTTTTTTGAGCTCCGAACGGACGATATTCCAAATATAGTTGACGATGGTATAGATGGCCAGCGGCCTCAATTCATCCTCCAGGTCGCGGACGGAGAAACAGACCAGCTGATTGCTCATTTTGACATTGGTCGGGTAATTCAAAATGCCGGCGAATGTGCCTTCGGTGTATTTCTTGAGACGCTGGGCCAGGTCATTGCCGCCCTCTATGCCTTCCAAGACTTCTTGAAAATCGGACATTATCGGCGCCTCGACATTGGACAGGTCGGCGTCCGGAGTGATGTCCTTCTTGGCATAGGTCTCCAGAAGAGCCCGATCGACTATGGAATCCTCGGTATGGTCCAGACTGCCCAACATCAATTTCACTAAGCCCTTGACGGTGATGACCGCGCCGCGAATGATGTCGGAAGGCTTGGCTTCGCCGCCGATGGCCCTGGGCAGATCGAAAGGATTGATCTTCTCCTCGCTCGACAGCGAGATGTTAATATAGGTGCCGCTGACCGATTCGCAAAGATGCTTGTATTCGTATTCCGGATCGATGACGATGACATCGGCGCTCATCATCAAAGAGCGCAATATCTCCAATTTTATGCAATAGCTCTTGCCGGCGCCGGAAGTGGCGAAGACCAAAGTATTGGCGTTCTGCAAAGAGAAGCGATCGAACAATATCAAGCTGTTGTTGTGGCGATTGATGCCATAAAGTATGCCGTGGTCAGAGGTCAAGTCCGATGATATGAAGGGAAAGGACGAGGCGGCCGGCGATGAGTTCATGTTGAAGGTGATGTACAACTCGTCGTTGCACAAAGGAACGGTGGAATTGAACCCTTGCTCCGACTGGAAGAAGACTTTTTTGGAATAGACCAAGCGGGAGCCGAATATATCCTCGACACGATCGGAGAATTTATCCAAGTCCTCCTTGGTGTTGGCGTAAAGAGTCACATAAAGAGAGAACTGGAAGAATTTCTCTATGCCTTGGGTCAAGGCGTCGCGCAGATACTCGATGTCCTTGAGAGCTGTCTCCGCCAAAGGGTCGCGAGCGGCGCCTTTTTCGGCATCACCCATTATCTGCGCTTCCAAGGCGCCGACTTTCTTTTTCAATTGCTTGAGGATGATCGCCGTTTTGACCGGATAGAAGAACATGGCCACATCGAAGACCTCGTTCATATTGATGATCGGGGCGAACCAGCCGACGCTGATATATCTTGGATAGCCGATGATGAACAAAGTGCGCACGAATCTGCCGCCCAGGCGGATATGGTCGGGAGTGACTTCCATGGAGGCCGGCGAAATAAGGTCGATGATCGAAAGGACTCCGCGCCTAAAGGCCTTTTCCTCCTCGATCAGCTCCTCGACATACATCACATTCTCCTTCTCGGGCAGACTTTCCTCGACCTGCTTGACCGGCTTCCTCTCCTCCAAATTGGCTTTTTTGAAATCTATCATATTTCACAAAACGCTTGGCGCATAGCGCCAGACGCCTTTATTTTTTTATCCGACGACTTTCAAATTCTTGATATCGGTCAATTTTTGATTCTCGGCTGTATCAGGATTATAAGTGATGTAATAGAGCTCGATCAGCCCTTGGGTGTCCAAGCGCACCGTCTTGAGCCCGGCCGACTGCATGCCGGATTGGATGCTGTCAATACGGCGCTGAAGCTCGGACTTGTAGCGCTCGAAACGCTTGCCTTTCATGCGCACCACCGAGGCCGGCTTGAAGACCTCTTGAACGGAGGCGAAAAAACCCTTATGAGTGTCCGAAAAAGGATTATAAGAAATGACTATATAAAAACTCTTGCTCATGATATCGCCCATCTGCACCAATTCTTGGATATAGTTGATATATTCGGAAGTCTGCATCTTCAAAAGTTCATTGGTCTGCTCCTTCTCCTTCTTTTTGAGTTCGTTGAGATAATTATCAATATTCAGGCGGCGGGACTGAATGACGATTTGGACTGGAAAACTGATGTTGTTCAAAAATCCGACATACGATCCGACGATAGCGTCCTGCTCCTCTTCGCTCTTCAAAGCGAAGTTGATGCTGGAGACCAAGAGAACGGCTCTGATCGTGCCATCGCGCAAAACCACTGTATCATCCTTGATTTCGGCGATGTCCAAATATTGCTGGGTCGAAACGCTTATTCTGCCCTTCGCTAATTGGTTTTTCCTTTCTGCCAAAGAATATAGCTGTCGTAATTGCTCCGACAACA
>CAZPAK010000023.1:2320-8874 GCA_964584605.1 uncultured Gammaproteobacteria bacterium | reverse complement strand
GCTATTATCGGTTTTTTTCAGGAGAACAAGGCCAATGATTCCTTGGAGAAGCTTCGAGACATAGTCAAGCATCAAGCGATCGTTCTGCGCGATGGCCGAGAGAGGAAGATCGATGCCAGAGAGGTCGTGGTCGGCGACATAATCCTTATAGAAGCCGGGTCTCGCTTGCCGGCCGACGGCCGTTTATTGGAGGCGGCCGAGTTGTCCGTCAATGAGGCGGCTTTGACCGGAGAGTCGTATCCGGCCAATAAATTAGTCGAGAAAGTTCCGGTCTCAAGTTCTTTGCCCGATCGGCGCAATATGGTATATGCCGGCACGGTGGCCGTTTCTGGCCGCGGCCGGGCGGTGATAACGGCCATCGGCAAGAACAGCGAAGTCGGAAAGATCTCCGATATGATCTCCGGAAAGGAAGAGGAAAATACGCCTTTACAAATCAAACTGGAGAAGTTGGCTAAGTTCTTGGCGACCATGTTCTTGTCGGTCTGCGGCCTGGTCTTCATCTTGGGCTTGATCGGCGGTAGAAGTGTTTATGAGATGTTCTTGGTGGCTGTGGCCCTGGCAGTTTCCTCCATACCGGAAGGTCTGCTGATATCGATGACCTTCATTCTGGTCATCGGCATGCAACGGCTGCTCAAGGCCAATGCGTTGACCAGGAAATTGGTTTCGGCCGAGACTTTGGGCTCGACCACGGTGATTTGCTCCGATAAGACCGGAACTTTGACGGAGGGGCGCATGGCCGTATCCCATATCATAATCGGCGAAAAGGAATTCGAAGTTTCCAGCCCCGGCTCTCGTCAAGAGGGAGAGGAAGCGAAGATAGTCTCCCTGGCTTTGCAGATCGGGGCCATGTGCAACAATGCCATCATCGACAATCCCGATGAACCATTGGCCAAATGGAAGTTCTCCGGCACGCCGACCGAAAAGGCCTTGCTCAAGGCCGCCTATGAGGCCGGCATAGAGCGCCGGGATGTGGAGAGGACTGAGGTTCGTTTGGCGGAGAAGCAATTCACCAGCGTCACCAAGTTCATGGCCACATTGCACAAGCGCAACAGTCATTTTGTGCTATATGAGAAAGGTGCGCCGGAAATAATTTTGGGCAAGTCGAAGGATTTTTATCATCACGGAGAGTTGATACCTTTGACTGAAGCCCACAAAAGCAAGATTTTGGATAATTTCGAGAGATTGACTTCTTTGGGTTTTCGTTTGTTGGCCGTGGCCTTCAGAGAGATAGAGCATGACTCCGGATCTGTTGAAAAGAAGGATTGGGATGATCTGGACAAGGATTTGAGCTATGTGGGCTTGGTCGCCTTGAAGGACCCTCTCAGGGTCGATGCCAAAGCCACCATCAAAGAGGCCAGAGCGGCCGGGATCAGGCCGGTGATCATCACCGGCGACCATAAATTGACGGCCCTGGCCATCGGCAAAGAGATAGGTTTGCCGGTCGGCAAGGAAGATATAGTTTCGGGCGATGATTTGGACAAGATGGACGACGATGAGCTCCGCCGCCGTTGCGCCAAGATCAGCATCTATGCTCGCGTCAGCCCGCACCACAAATTGAGGATCGTCAACGCTTTGCGGCAACGGGGGGAGGTGGTGGCCATGGCGGGCGACGGGGTCAATGACGCTCCCGCCCTGAAGGCGGCTGATGTCGGCATTGCTTTGGGCAATGGTACCGATGTGGCCAAGGAGTCGTCCGACATCATATTGTTGAACAATAATTTCAAAGTGATAGTGGCCGCCGTCGAGGAAGGCAGGCGCATCTTCTCGACCTTGAGAAGGGTGATAACCTATCTGACCTCCGATGCCTTTTGCGAGATAGTGCTGGTGACCGGCTCGATAATCATGACAGCCCCTTTGCCCATAATCCCGGTACAGATATTGTGGCTCAACATCATCAACGACGGGATGCCCAATTTCGCACTCTCCTTTGAGAAGGGCACCAAGGCGATGATGGAAAGGAAGCCGCGCAAACGAGACACCTCTTTGCTCTCACCGGAGATGAAGACCATAATTTTCTTGGTCGGCATGCTGGTCAATGTGGCGATCTTCTTGTATTTCCTTCTTTTGCTGAAAAAAGGCGGCGACATAATCCAGGTGAGGACCGTCATCTTTTCGATTTTGGGGGCCAAATCTTTGTTCGCGATCTTCTCTCTGCGATCCCTGTCTCGTCCGATTTGGGCCATGAATCCTTTTGGCAACCTCTATATTTGGGCGGCCGTAAGCATCAGCGGAGCTCTTTTTTTGGCGGCCATATATTGGGCGCCTCTGCAATCCTTGCTGGGAACGGTGTCCTTGCCGACCCGTGATTGGCTGCCGGCCTTGGCCTTTTCAGCCGTCAATGTATTGTTGATAGAGGCCGCCAAGCTTTATTATTCCTATTTCGGAACTAACAAAAATTGAAGATGTGGAAAGAGCGTAGAAGAAACAGTCGTTTGTCAGGATTTTTCATCAGCCCCTTATTCCTGTCGCTGGTCCTTTTAGGTTTGTTGGCGGTGATAATCTTCCCTTTGTATAAGAACATGACCAATCGTTATCGCATAGACAGGGAGATAGAGGTTTTGAAATCGGAGATAGAGTCCATGGAAAACGGAAGCAACGATTTGAAGAAACTGCTCGCTTATTTGGAGTCCGATCAATTCGCCGAAACCGAGGCCAGGTTGAATTTCGGCATGAAGAAGAAGGGCGAGGAGGTGGTGGTCATAAAAGAAGACGAGACGGTCGCCGCCTTGGGTTTGGCGGCGGATGTTTCCATGGGCGATTTGCCCAATCCGGTCAAATGGCTTAGATATTTCTTCGGCCGATAAAAAACATCCGACATGGCATCGGATGTTGGATGTGTCTGAGCCGAAAGTGGGATTTGGTCACAACTCTCGTCGGCTTCCGCCTCCTTGGTCGCGACCCCTGCTCGCGGTCCTCGGCGCCGGAATCGCGCCTCGGATATCGCTCCGCCTTTCAAATCCCACTTCGAGCCAAGCAGTTGGCTCGAATCGTCGGAGCCGAAAGTGGGATTTGAACCCACAACCTACGGTTTACGATACCGTTGCTCTACCGTTGAGCTATTTCGGCTAAGTTGGTATTATAAAAGTATCACATAAGTCCATATAAAATCAAGGTTTTTATGACTGATAAATATCGGATTTGCGCAAATTTTGGGAAAATAGCCATTTTTTCTTTTTTCTTTTTTCTTTTTTCCTTCGATCCGGCCAGCGCCGCTCCCTCGGAAAGCATCGTCTTCGACGGCTCTTCGGCGGTAGCGGACGCCACTACGACTGCGGAGGTGGTCGCCCAGTCGCCCGTATCAGCAAATGAGTCCTATACCATAAATCTCGACAAGGAGACCATCGCCAAGGGCTATACCGTGGCGCCTTTCAATGGCGAGCTCAAGCTCTCTTTGGTTCCCGGCATATTGTCCGAATCGACTCGTGTCGACTCGGAGATACTGAAGGAGGACATCCCTTCGCCGTGGCGCTTCGACCGTTTGAGCAAAATCTATCAATTCGAGTTCCGCAACAAGTCCGCTTATGATAACCACAAGCCATTTTATATCCAGCTGTCTTACGATTCTTTCGATTCCGGCCTTAAAAAAGTGTTTTTTTATGATAAGAATGTCGGGGGTTGGCGAGAATTGCCGACGGTCGATTATCCCAATGAGAGATTCGTTCGGTCCTTGATCCATCTTCCCTATGCCCGAATCGCCGTTTTTTCGGACAACACTGTCATGGGCAACGGCAAGGCCAGCTGGTATGCCTATAAAGGCGGGAACTTCGCCGCCTCGCCGGATTTTCCCAAGGGATCGAAGCTCAGGGTTTATAATATCGCCAATGGCAAATATGTCGATATCGAAGTCAATGACTACGGCCCGGATCGCCGCCTTCATCCGGACAGGGCCATCGATTTGGACAAAGTGGCCTTTTCCAAGATAGCCTCGACTCGCGACGGGATCATAGATGTCAAGATCGAGCCGCTTTCCATCAAACCGGACGCGCGCGGCTTGGTGATGGGCGTGTCCGCCAACGGCAAAGCCTCTTTTTTGCCCGAGACAGCTTCCCGCGCTCTGGCCATTTACAATGAAAAGACCGGCGAATTCATTTTGGAGAAGAACGCCACATCTTCCTTGCCCATCGCCAGCCTCACCAAGCTCGTGGCCGTCAAGATATTCTTCGATCAGCATCCGACTTTGAGCCAAGTGGTGGAATATAAAAAGCAAGACGAGGATTATAACGCCCTTTATTCCGAGCCCTGGAGGAACTCCAGGCTGACCGTCAAAGAAGGGGAGACGATGACGATTGAAGATTTGGTCTATTCGGCCTTGGTCGGTTCGGCCAACAATGCCGTGGAATCTTTGGTCCGCGTCAGCGGCCTCTCTCGCGACGCTTTCATCGCCAAGATGAACGAGTTCGCCGCCGAAGTCGGCGCCTCCGGCACCAAGTTCGTCGAGCCGACCGGATTATCCTTTGAGAATGTCAGTACGGCCAGGGATTATGCTATAATGGTGAGAGAGGTGTTCAAGAACCCCTTGATTCAAAAGATGAGCGTGATGCCCAAATACACCTTCAACACCATCAACACCAAGAAGCCCCACACTCTTTATAATACCAATGTTTTTTTGCGCGAAGGCCTGTTCGCTTTGGAGAACCGTTTGGAGATAACCGGCTCTAAGACCGGTTATCTGGATGAGGCCTTGTATTGTTTGATGACCAGAGTCTCCGGCCCGTCCGGAGAAAAATTGACCGTCGTCAATTTGGGGGCGCCGACCGGCAAGGACAGCTCGGAAGAAGTCAAAGAGCTGATTAGCTATGGTTTAAAAAAAGTCGATTAAAATGATCAAGCTTTTCAATGTCTATAAATCCTACAAGACTGGAAATCCGGTCTTAAAGGATGTCAACCTGCACATCAAGCCGGGGGAGTTCGTGTCGATCGTCGGGCAGTCCGGCTCCGGTAAGACGACATTGGTCAAGGTTTTGATCGGAGAGGAGAGGGTCGATGAGGGCAAGGTTGTGATCGGCGGGTGGGACATCACTCGCATCGGCCGGCGTGAAGTTCCCGACTTGCGGCGGCAGATCGGCGTCATCTTCCAAGATTTCAAGCTTTTGCCGAAAAAGACCTTGTTCGAGAATGTGGCCTTCGCTCTGGAGGTTTGCGGGCAGCCCAGCAAGAGGATCAAAATGATCGTCCCTCATGTTTTGAAGATAGTCGGCCTGGAAGAGAAGATGAATCGCTATCCGCACGAGGTTTCCGGCGGAGAGAAGCAGAGGACGGCCATAGCCCGCGCCCTGGTCCATAGCCCCAAAGTGCTTTTGGCCGACGAACCGACCGGCAACCTTGACGCCATCAACGCCAACGAGATAACCGATTTGCTTTTGCATATAAATAAATTCGGCACCACCGTGGTCTTGGTCAGCCATAACAAAGAGATAATAAATCGTTTGAGCAAGCGCGTCATCGTCATTGATAGCGGCATGATCGTTTCTGATCGCGAACGCGGCAGGTACGCTTTGTGATTTTTTGAAAGAATAAGAAATATAAAAAACTCATCGTTCGGCGTTCGTTTCAGTGCGCCGATTATCGATGGTTAATTACCGATTGTGTTTTTGCTTTCCTTTTATCGTATCGTCAAATTCAGTTTACAGGACATAAGCCGGAACATCTGGCTGTCCATGGTCACGGTGATCATACTCACCTTGGCCTTGTTTTCGGTCAATATGCTATTGGTGGTGAAGATAATCGGTTCGGCCGCGGTCGGGGCGGTCAAAGAAAAAGTCGATATCAGCTTGTATGTCAATCCTGACGCCGATGAAAAGGAGGTGCTGGCCCTGAAGGCGCAAATAGCCAATTTGAGCGATGTCAAAGAGGTCAATTATGTTTCCAAGGAAGACGCTTTGGAGATATTCAAGGGCAAGAACAGCGATAACCCCGAGGTACTGCAAGCTCTGCGCGAATTGGGCAAGAATCCGTTGACGCCGACTTTGGTCATCACGCCGAAGAATGTGGAGACTTCCGACGGCCTGATCCACGAGCTCAACAAGATTCAAAGCGATATCATCGATTCCCGCAATTTCACCGACCACAAAGTCCTGTTGTCGAAGATAGATTCGGTGACGGATAAGGTCACTAAAGCGGGACTGTTCTTGTCATTGGTCTTCTTGCTCATCACCATATTGGTGATTTTCAATTCCGTGCGTGTGGCGATTTATACTCATAATATGGAAATTAACATTATGCGCCTGGTCGGAGCCCCCAATTCATTTATTTTTTGGCCCTTCCTTTTTTCCGGCATAATCTATGCCCTTTTGGGCATTATGGTCATAGTTTTCATCTTCTATCCCTTTTTAGGGCTATTGCAGCCTTATCTGGAGACTTTTTTCGTCGGTTACAATATAAACATAGTCGATTATTTCAATCGTAATTTCGTCGAGATATTCGGCTTGGAGTTCGCCGGCATAGCCTTGATAAATGTCGTGGCCGCCTGGTGGGCCGTAAGGCGCTATGCGCAGGCCTAAATTAGCAATTAGCAATTAGAACAACCCTTAAAGGGGTTGTTTTTGAAAATAAAA
>CAZPAK010000023.1:0-2220 GCA_964584605.1 uncultured Gammaproteobacteria bacterium | reverse complement strand
AATTAGCAATTAGCAATTAGAACAACCCTTAAAGGGGTTGTTTTTGAAAATAAAAAACCCGCCACTCGGAAGCGGGTTGGGCGAGCTTAGGACCTTATGGCCTCTCTGGTGAAATTGACCATCTCCTCGCACAATTCGGCCATGTGATTGCCGATCTCGAGGCCGGAGGATGTATAGAAGTGATAGAAGAAGCTGGCTCCCATCTCAATGTAATATTTGGCGCCGTTGCCGGTCTTGGGGTGAATTTTGGGAAAGAAGACGGCGATGACGAAGCATCTTTTCCCACCTTCTTCATAGAGGTAGGGGCCGCCTTTCTTCTCAGCGATCTTCAGCTGTTGATCGACCGGGTACCAGCGCGGGTCCAGTATCGTTCGGGAGCGGCTCAAGAACTCCGCGATATAGGTCGAACATAGGAAGTATTCTATGTCGCAGAAACCATTCTCCAGGATCGTGACATTGAGCTTGGTCTCCAAGAAGTGCCTCAAGTCGTCTATGACCGCCAGGCGAGAGGTGTTCGGGTATCTTTCCGAGTCGCAATTATAATGCAGTCTTTCCACCGCCTCTTCTTGACGAAAAAGGTTCAGGTCGTTTTCAAGCATGATCCCTCCTTTTTGTTTCAAAGTACCATAAGAATTTATACCATCTCCGCTTGTTTGGCAAGTTGACTTTTGGCTCCCTATGTGTGAGAATATCATGATTTGTACATTTCAATCGCAACCAACCTAAGGAGGGTGTCATGAGTCGTTCTTTGATAGTCTTCGCTTCCGGCAGTGCCGAGGGCGGCGGCAGCGGTTTTCGGGAGTTGGTCGAACATTCTTTCCTTTCCCAGTCATTCCTTGATGTCCATGTCTTGGCCGTGGTCTCCAACTATGCCAATGGCGGCGTCAAAAAGCTGGCCGAAAAAATGCGCGTCCGAAATTTTCATTTCTTCGATGGACCATACACCGCCGATAATTATCGGGAGATCGTTCATCGGTACCGGGCGGATTTCGTCGCTTTGTCCGGCTGGTTGAAGAAGGTCTCCGGCTTGAATCCGGCCAAAACGGTCAATATCCACCCTGGACCGCTGTCCGGGGGTGGGAAATCCGGTCCTTTTGGCGGCCCGGGTATGTACGGCCATCATGTCCACGAAGCGGTCATCGCGGCCTATCGGCGAGGAGAGGTCAAAGAGTCAGCGGTGACTATGCATTTCGTCACCGAAGAATACGATTCCGGGCCGATCATTACGCGCTGGCCGGTACTGATCCGTCCGGAAGACACGCCCGAGACTTTGGCGACTCGCGTCAATGAGAAGGAGCGGGCGATCCAAAGCTGGGTGATGAACCTGGTGGTCAGGGGCCATGTCCGCCTCATCCGCGACGGCGACGGCTGGCGCATCAAAGCGAGTGAGGAAATGTGTGCGGTATTGCCGGGGACAGAGGCTTGTCCTTGATAAAGATGCGGCGCGGTCTGGTTTTTCCAGCCGCGCTTTTTTTGACAAAAGAAAGCCGATAAATTATTATGTCTATACCGCTTTTAAAGCGGTTTTTGATAAGTTTTGGGAAGTCGTCCAATGGTAGGACAGCGGCCTTTGAAGCCGTTTATCATGGTTCGAATCCATGCTTCCCAGCATATAAGAATAAAATCTGAATTATTTTCAGATTTTATTCTTATGGGTTTTGATTGAAATGGATGAGAAGTTTATGCCCCGTAGCCCCGACTGCTTGCAGGCGGAAAAAGGCGAAGGGGTAAATCCATGTCTCCCAACTGATAAAATTGGACATTCAAAAAAGGAAGGTTGTTTTGGACGCAAAAAGCAAAATCTCTGATTCTGATCTGACGGACGAAGGCAAGATTAATGTCATGTCTGCGATAGTCAGGGAAAAACTGGGCCTTCCCGAAAATTGTTTCATAGAGCCAAGACTGTCTTTTACAAGGGAATTCGGCGCCGATTCCTTGGATGAAGTCGAGATATTGATGGCCGTTGAGGATCACTATGGGGTCGATATTGAGATGGTCGAAGGAACTCCTGGCTCGATCGATCAGCTCAAGGTCGGCCTCGACAGGGCTTTGGGACCAGTCAGTGCTTGAAGGCCGATGGTCGTGCGGTCTCTCTTTTCCAAGAGGGGCCTTTTTTGTAACAAAAATATGGTTTGGCGTGTAAGATTCATAGCGAGAGCCTCGTTTGACCCTTAAGTGGTTTTTAGGGTATAATAAAGACTTAAAAGGGTTGTATAATAA
>CAZPAK010000022.1:0-8899 GCA_964584605.1 uncultured Gammaproteobacteria bacterium | reverse complement strand
ATACAATTCAAGAAAAACGGCGAAAAGAACAAGGTTCAGGCCATTGGCAAAATTTCCTTGCCGCAAGGGGTTTTGGAGAATGGCGAAATCAGAGACAGAGAAACGCTCACTAGGTCGCTTAAGAAAATCCTGAATCACCCCCTCTACGGCAAAGTGTCCGGCAACGAGGTCGTCGCCTGCCTTCCGGAGACGAAAACTTTTTTAAAGATCATCGAAATAGACAAAAACTCCGCCGATCTCAACAAGGCGATAGCCGGAGAGTTGGAAAAGCACATCCCTCTGCCAACCGAAGAGATCTATTACGACTTCCAGGCCATCAGGGAATCGAGCCGCTCGCAAATACTCCTCTTGGGGGCCTCGCCTCGCAACATCGTCAACCAATACATAGATCTTTTCAAAGAAAATCGCCTCACCCCCATCTGTCTGGAAACCGAACCGCTCTCTGTCTGCCGAGCCCTTTTGCCCGAAGAACACATAAAATACAAGGAAGAGAATAAAAAAAACTACGCCATCATCGACATAGGAGCGACCAATGCCAGCATGACGGTCTACGCCAAAAACACCATTCTCTTTTCCGTCAGCATGCCCATATCGGGCGAAGACCTCACCGATAAAATAGCCGAAAGCCTGGACATCGAGCCTGAAAGGGCGGAAAAGGCCAAAATAATCTACAGTTTGCAAGAAGGAGAGGAACAGCCGGCCATACAGAAAATCATGTCGGAAATGGTCGATCAGCTGATAAAGAAAAGCCAAGAGGCCATCAACTTCTTCCACCATCATTTTTCGACCTGGGGGCCGATCGACAAGATAATCCTTTGCGGAGGCGGGGCCAACATCAAGGACATCGAGAAGACGATCCAAAAAGAGATCGGAATCGACGCCGTAAGAGGCGATGCTTTGATAAACCTGGGCGGAAAGAAAGACGACTTCCTCAAGCCTTTCCAGGAAACACTGTCTTTGTATGTCGATTTCTCAGCCGAAGAGAAAAGAAGGGGGCGGCTCAAAAAAAGGGAGGACAAAGCCTTGAAAATAACCCAAGACACCAGCCTGTCCTATACCACCGCCATCGGCCTGGCCTTGCGCGGAGTGTTCAACCACGAATAAATGCTCAGACTCAATCTTCTTTCCGAAGAAGCCAAAAAAGAAGCCAAATTAAAACGCTTCCACTCGCTGATAGTGCGAGTGGACGCCATACTTATCATTGGAGCCGTCTTCTTGTCGATATTTTTCACCGCCGCGAAGGCTTTGTTGGTGGCCAATTTCAAAGAGTTCTACAATCAGGACGCCCTCCTTAAGACCAACGGCCAGGAATACAACGAAAAAATAAGGGCCATAAACGAAAAACTGAAGACCGTCTCCGAAATACAAGAGGAATTCACGCCTTCGTCGCTGCTGATAAAAGAGCTGACCGACAGAATACCCGACGGAGTGTCTCTCTCTTACATCAGAGCCGACATCGGCGGCCGCAACCTCAGGATAAGCGGCCAAGCCGACAAACGAGAGAGCTTCCTGACTCTTCGGTCCAACCTTTCGGAATCGCCGGCTTTCGTCGAAATAGACTCGCCGCTGCAGAACATATTGCGCAAAGAGAATGTCGATTTCGAAATAAACATAAAATTGGACCTAAGCCAATTGAACAAGACCGAATAAAACCATGCCACTTCTATCAAACATCAACCGAATGGACTACAAAAGCAGAATCCTGGCGCACTTCGGGGCGACTTTGGCGGTGATTTTTTTAATGGTCTATTTCGGAATCCTTGGGCCGATGGAAGAGATGAGCCGAATGAAGAAGCAAATCGAAACCGAGAAGGTGGATATGGAGAAGAACTACCTTCGCGGCAAGAATCTGCGCAAACTGTCCGAAAGCCTGAAAGTGGTCGAGCCGCAACTGGCCAAATTGGATGAAGTCTTCATCAAAAAAGAGGGGGCCTTGGACTTCATCACTTCCTTGGAGCTGACAGCCGAGAACAGCGGCATAGAACAGCGGATAAACCTGGCCGGATCGAGCGTCGGGCGAACGGCCGCCAAGACCAAGACGAGCAGCGAGACCATACCGGTCCAACTTTCGTCCAGCGGAAGTTTTTCCAAACAAATGCAATATCTATCGGCTCTGGAAGCTCTCAGTTATTACATCAATGTCAAAACCCTCGAAATATCCAACCCATCTTACAGGGGAGCGGGCCTATCAGCCGTCGATGGCGTAGAGAGCGGGGTCAGCGACAGCCAAGTCGGCATACAGATATTGGCTGACACCTATTGGCAAAATTAAAGACTATGAACATCAAACTCGGAATAAAAACCCACCAGATAAAACTAATGGTCTATTGCTTGACGGCCGGCATCTTCGCCGTCAGCTTCTTCTTGTCCTTCAGCTTCCTTTATAACAATTTCTATCTCGTAATGACCGAGTCTTCGGAGATAATGAGCTTGCAGAAGAACATACCGATGGAGACCATCAACCTGAATGACTTCGAAAAAGTGATCGAAAGGATAGACAGCAAATCATCGGTCAAAAATGAAGAATTGAAAGAATTGAAAAATCCCTTTGATTGAAAAATCCCCGCTTCAAGCGGGGATTTTCTTAGGCAAAGACCTTAGGAAGGCCTTCAATTCTTCGGGCGGCTCAAGCTCGAATTCGCGATGAACGCCCGAAGCGTCCTTGAAGGCCAAACGGCAAGAGACCAAAAATATCCTGCCCAGAGTCATTTTTTTGTTGAGGGACTTCGTGGTCCTGGTGCCATAAAGATCGTCGCCGACCAAGGGATTGCCATAAGCGTAAAAATGAACCCTGATCTGATGCTTGCGCCCGCTCTTAATCCTGACGGAAAGCAATGTGTGGTTGACATATCTATCCAAAACATCGAATTCTGTCAAAGCCTCCTTTAAACTGCCGGCATCCTCTATGTCATCCCAGCCGGAAGGGACCGCCGCCTGACGATGGCCGGTAGAAGCTCTCTTCAAAGGGAAGTCGATGCTGTCACGATCCTTGGAGACACTGCCGTAGACCAGGGCCAAATAGCGCTTCTCGACCAGGCGGTCCTGAAACTGCTTCTTCAAATGGAAAAAGGTCTCATTGTTCTTGGCTATGACCAAAAGGCCGCTGGCCTCTTTGTCCAAGCGATGCATTATCCCGGGGCGAAGCTCATCTTCGCCGACCTTCTCGATCTTCGGATATTTGGCCACCAGCCAATCGGCCAAGGTCGCCTCTTTGATGTGCGGAGCTCCGTGGACTATCAATCCGGCCGGCTTATCGACCACCAAAAAATCATCATTCTCGAAAACAACCCTTATGTCGAAGTCGATCTTGTTCTTTTTGTTTTCCTTCCTCCCTTTGACCGTCTCCACGACCTCCCCCTCCTTGAGCGCGTAGTGGCTGGCCCTGCTCGCGCCATCGACAGAAACCAGTCCATCGGCGATGTCTCTCTGGATCTGAGAACGGCTTTTAGCCTTATCCTTTCCCGCCAAGAACAAATCGAGTCTGGTTCCGGATTGCTCTTTTTTTATTTTATATCTCATATCATCGATTTAAATAAATTAGTCAACATTTCCACTTGATTGCGGCGATTGAGCCTCTGTTCGACCAACAAACGGCCGCCGTCCCCGACTTTTTTCAACAACGACTTGTCCGATTCGATGTCAATGAGCCTTTTGGTCAGCGTCTCCTCGGTGCCGGATCCGACCACGAATCCGGTTTGTCCGTCAGCTATGAAATCGGAGAACCTTTCGCCGTCGAAGACGACCGCCGGAACTCCTCGAGACATGGCCAGAAGGGCGGTCTCCAAATCAAAGAGGTTCGGTCGGTCGGACAGAGAGAAATAAAGATCCAAGTCGTCGAACCATCTGACTAAATCGCCCTGTTCGCCAACGAACCAAACCCTGCTTTCAATGCCCAGCCTCTTGGACAGCCAATTGATATTGCGCCTTTGCGACGAGGAACCGATCACCACCAATTGAATGTTAGGTATGACGTTGGAACAATTCTTGACCGCCTTGAGCAAAGTCTCGAAATGACCGCAATCGGAAAAATCCACGACTGTGCCGATGGAGAACTTCTTAAAAAAGACTTTGGGCTTATCGGAAACGGCTAGTTTGGAGAAAATGTCGTCCTGTCTGGCATAGTCAGCCTCTGGGGCCGGAGGCAAAACCGCCACATTGTCCCGCCCAAAGCCCAGCGACACCCTTTCGGACAACGAAGAAGATGTGAAACAGACCGCCACCGCCAATCTCGACAGCCAAGACAGCAGCCAAGTCGAAACAGAAAAACGGCTATAAGCGGCATCCGGCATCTCCAACCAAAACACCCTCAACCTGAACAGACGGGCCGGCAAGGTCAAAATGACCTTCTCGTTGGCTCCAACGCAAATCAGCGACTTCAAACGGCCGCGAAAAACGGCTATGAGCAACCAGATAAAATAAAACGGCCAAGAGATAAGGACCCAGGGAAAGAACAAAAGATCCCCCCAGCCGCCGGCCGAAGGCCCGAAATTCATCTTTTTCCCGCCGGGGAAAGAAGAAAAGAAAAAAACATCCGACGAGCGGACGACCAAATCAAAATGACCGGCCAAGGACCTCAGGAGGGCGACCAATGGCTTGTTCTTTCTGGCCAAAGAGTTGGCGACCAATATCTTCATGAATCTTTTTTTATTAGCAGTTGAAAGTCTTTTTTATCCAAACCGCGCAAAAAATAAAGTGAAACGAAATAGACCATTCCGCCCATGGCCAAAGAGATCAAAAGAGTCCAGGCCCCGATAGCCGAAAAAGCGGCCAAATAATGGAGCGCCGCGCCCATCAACAAGGAAGCGGCCAGGGCCTTGGGCAGAACAGAGATGCCGGGCAAAAAGCCGGCATATCTTCGCAAATACCAAAACATAAAGACAGTAATGGCCAATTCGCTGTAGACTGTGACGGCGGCGGCCCCAAAATATGAATACTTCGGTATGAAAAAAAGATAGGCGGCCACCGAAGTCGCGGCCGTGAAAAAATAAGAGCCGATTATCTCCCGCTGGCGCCCGACCGCCACCATGGCATGAGAAAGAAGACAGCTTAGAAAGACCAATCCCGCAGCCACCATCAAAATCCTTAGAATCGCCCCGGAACCGGAGAAATCGGATCCGGCCACCAAGCGCATCACCGGATCGGCCGTGAACTGCGCCCCGACGATCAAAGGCACTGCCAAAATAATCATCAAATCGAAAGATCTTTGAAAGACTCTTTTGAAATAGTCGTTCTGGCCGCCAGACCACGCCAAAGTCAAAATCGGAATGATGACGCCGGCGAACATAAAAGGCAATGTCGTCAGAATGTCGATGACTTTATAGGCCGCTCCATATATTCCGACTTCGGACTGACTCTTCATCAAAGACAGGATCAAGATGTCGGTCTTCAGATACAGCAAATTGAAAATTATGGTCAAAGCCAGCGGCCATGACTTCGTCAAAACCTCCCGCCAAATCGACAGGTCAAATTCTAATCCGGGCCTGACATAAGACCAAGAAAAAATCAAGTGCAGGGCAAAATTGACCGCGCCCCCCGCGGAGACTGAGAACATAATCCCCAAAAGACCCCAATCGAAGCGAGCCGAAGCCAGAATGCCAAGCAATAGGACCGTCCGGCCGACCGTTTCGGCGATAGAAACCCTGTCCATGCGCAAATGTTTCTGAAAGACGCCGACCAAAATCTGATTGAGGGCGGTAAAAAGAAAGGATAGGAGGGCGGCGGCGATGGCCAAACGGACGGCCGATGAATAAGGGAAGAAAAAAGCCAGTAACGGAGCCAGGCCCAAGAGGATCGAAGCTGTGACAAAACGCAAGGAAAAAAGATTTCTGACTATCTTGTTCTCGTCGGCCCCCGGCCTAGAGATCATTTGCACAGTCACCAAGGTGAGGCCCAGATCGGCCATGATGCCAAAAAAAGAAAGAAAAGTGAAGGCCGTGGTGTACTCGCCGAAACCGGAGGGGCCAAGATAACGGGCCATGACCGCCACAGCCAAAAGGCCCAAGATGGTTGTTATCACCTTGCTAACGACTTGGACCATGGTGTTGTAAGCGACTTTAGCGGCCAGTCCCATGAAAAGATTGAATTAAAGAGTGATTTTAGGTATAATTTAAACCATAAGCCAGCCTATGGTTGGCCGACTCTTTAAGGTAAGATTATAACATAATAAATGAATATGAAAAAGCTTGTCTTTTTGGCTATTTTTACAGCCTTTTTTCTATCATTAGGCCCAATCGCCTCTACGGTTCACCCGGCCAACGCCCTGGATTTGAGCCAACAAGAGGGTTTTAAGGGGGGAGAGCTGCCTGGCGCCTTCGGCCAAGGCAAGGATCCGACAGATGTCAGGACGATTGCCGTCAGGATGATAAAGATAGCTTTGACCTTATTGGGGACAATCTTCCTCGCTCTAATGTTCTATGGCGGATTCAAATGGATGACCGCGGTCGGAAACGAAGACCAAGTCGGAGAGGCCAAAAAACTCATCATACAAGCCACCATCGGATTGGTCATCATCCTGTCTTCTTACAGCTTAACGGTCTTCGTAGCCCAGCGAGCTCAAAAAATAAACCAGGAAAACTTTGATAGACTATGAACTTTCTCAAAAAAATCCGCCTACCTTTGATCGTTCTGGCGCTTTTGGCCGCAGCCTTGGTCTTTTTGAGCCAGGGTCATGTGTACCAGCCGGAAGAACTGTCCTATGGGGTGACATTCTCAAAAAAACACTCTCAATGGCTGGTCGGAGACCGATGGCGCGAAAACTATCTCTCAGCCTTGGACGAACTAAAGATCAAGCGATTGCGCCTGCCAGTCTATTGGGATGAGGTGCAAAAGAACGACCAGGATCATTTTGACTATTCCGATATGGACTGGATGATAGAAGAGGCTGGCCGCCGCGATGTCGAAGTGATTCTGGCCATCGGCTATCGCCTTCCTCGCTGGCCAGAGTGCCACCTACCGTCCTGGTCAAAATCCCTTGATCAAGAAAAATTCCAAGAAAAAACCATCGCCTATCTCGAAAACACCGTAAAAAGATATCAAAGCAAAACGCAAGTGAAAGCTTGGCAGATAGAGAACGAACCTTTTTTGAGATTGTTCGGAGAATGCCCTTCTTTCGACTCAAAATTCCTTGATAAAGAGATTTCAACGGTCAGACGGCTCGATGAAAGGCCGATAGTTATCACCGATTCCGGAGAATTGTCTTTATGGATTCCGACCGCCAAAAGGGCCGACATCTTCGGCACATCGCTCTATCTCAACACCTATTCATTAATGACAAAATCGTACATCCACTACCCTATCGGGCCGTGGTTCTTCCAGTTAAAGAAGAACTTTGGCTCTTTTTTCGCAAAACCCAAGAAATGGGTGATCATTGAAATGCAGGCCGAGCCCTGGGGGCCGATCTCCTATACTGAAATGAGTGAACAAAACAAAGCCAGGACCATGGATGTCGAAAAATTAAAAGATATATTGGAATTCGGGCGCCAAGCCGGATTCAAGGATTTCTACCTCTGGGGAGTGGAATGGTGGTATTGGGAAAAGGAAGTGAAAGGCAATCGGGCCTATTGGGATATGGCCAAAGAAGTCTTCTCCAAGAGCCAATGAATCATTGTCGCGTAAAGCAAAACAACACCTATGGCCGTTAAAAAAAGCAAGACATATTCTATCGGAATCGACATTGGCGGGACCAATCTCAAGGCCGTTCTTTTCAATGGCAAAAAATCGGTCATGGATTATTCCCTGGGAACCCCGAAAGACTCCTTGGATCATTTGATGATAATGGTGTTGGCACTGATCGAGCCTCTGATCAAAAAAGCTCAAGAGGATAAAATAAAGATCGGCTGGGTCGGAGTCGGAGTCGCCGGAATAATAGATCCTGTCAGCAAAAAGATAGTCGATTCGCCCAATCTGCCGATATTGAACGGTGTCAAATTGGGAGAGATCCTGGAAAAAAAGATCTGTCTGCCGGTCAAAATAGACAATGATGCCGAATGCTTTCTCAGGGCCGAGGCCTCCATCGGACGGGCGGCAGGGTTGAAGAATGTCTATGGACTGACACTGGGAACCGGCATCGGCGGAGCCTGGTGGTTCAACGGCGACATCTATTACGGCCAAAGGGGATTGTCGGAACCGAGCCGGATGATCATTGATTTCGCCTCCGGGACCACTTTGGAAAAAGCCTACCAAAAACTGACGCAAAACAATCCTTTGAACTTGGCGGTCGATGTCTACCGCGGCGACCCTCTGGCTAAGAAAGCTTATGAGGAAATCGGCAGACTCTTGGGGATAGCCTACGCCAACATCGTCAACCTGCTCGACCCGGAAGCGATAGTCATCGGCGGCGGAGTAATGGAATCGGCCGACCTTTTTCTACCCGAGCTCAAAAAAACCCTAGAGGAAGTCGTTCCGGAAAGCCGGGGCATCAAGTTGATAAAAAGCGGCCTTGGCCAAGAGGCTGGAGCCATCGGGGCAGCCTTGCTGATAAGCTGAATTATTTTTTGTTTTTAAAAAGATGTCCCCTTCGCAAGGAAAGGGACATCTTTTTAAAACTTTTATTTCTTCAACAAATCGAACAGCGATTCCTTTGATTGAGCGCCAGTAAGAAAATCAACTTTGACACCACCCTTGAACAGCACCACGGTCGGCAGAGACATCACCTCATGCTTCTCCACCAAAGCCGGCGATTCTTCGACATTGACCTTGGCCACAGCGAACTTATTGCCTCCCTCCTCGGCCAATTCGTCGATTATCGGCGCCATAATCTTGCAGCCGCCGCACCACTCGGCGAAGAAGTCGACGAGGACTGGCTTGGTCTTGGAAAGCTCTAAAACCTCTTGGTTGAAATTGGACTCATTGACAATGGACATATTGTAGTATGGGGCATGCAACACGCAGTGCCATGGAC
>CAZPAK010000021.1:0-8994 GCA_964584605.1 uncultured Gammaproteobacteria bacterium | reverse complement strand
GACTATTCTTTCAACATTTGGGCTTACGACGATTATGGCAATAGCGCGGCCGCCGCTGCTTATGTTTCGACGACTACCGGATCGATTTCACAGGCGACCTGGCGTGAGAACGAGGATACGGTTGATCCTACAGCCAGCTTGTATTTGGGCAAAGACAGCAATGTCCGAGTTAGAATTAGCGTAGCCAACATCGGCGATTGGAGCAGCTCGGATAAGTTTAAAATCCAAGCGGCCGAGAAAGGCGAATCCTGCGCCGCGGTTGGCGCCTGGGCTGATATTCCAACTACTACGGCGGCCGACCATTTTGTTATGGCGGAGAGCGATTATTTCCTGGACCAGGAATATTCCGTAGCCCGTTTGGCCAATGCCGAATCCTATTCTTATGCTTCCGGCCGCATGGTCGAAGCCCCATCCAACGAAAGCGCCACTACCACTTTGGCCGCCGGCGCCTATACGGAATTGGAATATGCCTTCAAGGCCACAACCAACGCTACGGCCGGGCAGACCTATTGCTTCAGGGTCTTAAGGAACGGCTCAGTTTTGGATTCTTATGCCCGCTATCCGGAATTGACTTTATCGCCGGCCCCAACCTCTACCTTTGCTTCGGCCGAACAAAGGAGCGATGGTTCGCATGTCGTCGATGTTTCTTTGAAGGCGGCCGTCGGCTCCGGCTATCCTGTTCGAGTCAAGATTGAAGTCGGGTCTTCCACGGCCGGGGTTTGCGACTTCTCTTCAGCTATCGATCCGACGCTTGATGCCGCCGATGCCAATATCACCGCCACCTATGGAGACCCGGATATTGATAACGAATCGGAATATCAAGTCGGTTCGACGACAGGCAATATGATTTTGACGGCTTTCGGCGAGAATACGGTCAGTTTCGATTGGCCGACTGACAATGATTTAGGTGATGTCGAGACCACTTATTGCCTGCGTTCGACCGCCTATGACGGTTTTGACGCGCAATCAATTCCGGCCACCACGACGCTGGTCGTCGATCGCAAAAAGCCGACTTCGCCCGGCGATCTGACGGCCGGACAGAAGAGGAACACTTCCGTGGTCCTGGCCTTCGGCTCGGCCGCCAGCGATGCCAACTTCACTCAGTACAAGATATTCTATAAGGAGGGGGCTTCCGGAGTTTTGGAGACTGACAGTCTGTGGGGTTCGTCTTCCGATGCCAGTTTGGGGCTGATGAATTATGGCGCAGCCACATCCACGACCATTACCGGCTTAACCAGCGGTCGGCAGTATGTCTTCCGTATCTGGGCCTATGACGCCTATGGCCACAAATCCAGTTCCTCCAATGAAATAGTGGTCGATCTGTGGAGCCGTGAATCGGTGGGCGATTGGCGCTGGTATCAGGATCAATCATCGGAAACGCCGGTCGCGGCCTTGGCCGAACTTAATGGCACGCCGGCCGATGTGACCGCCGGACAAATCGTCAAATTAAGATTGGCCGCCGTCGAGACCGAGGGCATCGACGCCAACAATGTCAAATTGCGCTTGCAGTATTCCACTTATCCGGATTTCTCCGATGAGGCCTATTGGGTGGGCGAGATCGGTTCGACCTCGATCTGGACTTACGGTGACGGCGTGGACGATGACGACGATCCGATATCGACTTTGTTGCTCTCTCCGACCACGACCGTCAAGATGACCCATAATGAATCCGGCATCAGCACTTCGACCGCCGACCATCCTTATGAAACTTGGGCGGAATGGGAATTCACCATCCGCAACAATGGCGCCGCTACCGGCACTGCTTATTATTTCCGCCCCTATATAGAGCTGACTCATGAATTCGCCATGGTCGAGGATGGCAATAGTTATCCCTCGCTGGTGACTTCTGCCGGCAGCCTTTCCTTCATAGTCTCGGGTTTGCCGTCCGGAACCACGACCGAAGGTGTTTCGACCAACATCTCCACTACCGACGAGAGTGTTGATTTCGGCCAGCTTCTGCCCGGCAATCAGGCCATAGGCGCCCACCGCTTTACAGTCAGCACCAATGCCGAATGGGGCTATAAGCTGTATGTTTACAGTCGCAGCGATTTCGTCAGTGAGAATGGGGCCGTGATAAACCCTGTTTCGGCCACCAATGAATCCCCGGCCGCTTGGCCGGCCGCCCCCAATCCTTCCAGCTTCGGATATCATACCGGCGACGACACTCTGTCTGGAGCGGCTCCGTCCCGTTTCGCGGCCAATAACACCTATGCCCGCTTCGAGACCGATACCAAGGAGGTCGGCTATAGTTCCATCCCGATCGACAATGATATCTTCGACTTGGTCTTCAGGACCGAGATCGGCGCCCTACAGCCTTCCGGAAGCTTCCAGACGAACATCGTCTATATACTGACTCCGGAGTTCTAGGCCGTCGAAAAACAGCGTTTTATCCACAACGGTTTTTTACCTGTTGATAACTAAGGCTCGTCCGGATTTTTTCAAAGAAAGATGGGCCTTAGTTTTTTATTTAAAGTTAGTGTTTTTGTCTCTGGACATCACTTAAGCTGGCGCTTTGACGCGGGTGTGCATAAACACTCTTGCTTGTTAACAACTTGCCAAAAATATGCTATAATTATAAATAGCATAGAATAGGGATCAACTCCGGATTACCCTTTTTCCATTTAATGGGGCTCTTAGGGTATGAAAGGTCGAGTCTTGGCAGGCCCTGTTTGATGCAGCTTTTTACTATTTGTCTTAGGTTAAAAGCAAAATAAGTTATGAAACTAAAAAGGCAGAAGTTTATCGTTGCTATAGTTATGTTCTCGCTGGTCTTCATGTACGGGTTCTATCCGTCATTGACCGAAGCGGCCTCTTTGGAAGTAGCTAGAGACACTATCAGCGATTCCGATGTCAGCGCCGCCAGCGTCACCCATACTATTTTGGCTTCGACTACTCAGGCCATTCCGGCCAATGGTTATTTCGAGGTGATTTTCGCCGATGAGATAACCAATGTCAGTTCGGCCAATTTGACCTGTCCTTCGTCCGGCACTCCGGGCGGATCAGGCAATACCGTCACTTGCACCTATGGTTCAGGCTTGGCGGCTGGCCCTTATACGATCACATTGACCGGCACGACCAATCCGAACGCCATCGGCAGTTATTTGGTCCATATCAGGACCAAGAACGCGTCGAACGTGGAGATCGAACACTCTTCGGTCAGGATTGCCATCGTCAATGATGTGACCGTCACAGCGACGGTCGAGGCCACCTTGACTTTCTTTGTCGGCGGTTTGGCCGCGAGTTCCGAGGTCAATGGGCAGTTGACGACCGGTTCTTCCACTTCGCAGACTTTGGCTTTCGAAACTTTGGAGCCCGGCACGGCCAAGACTTTGGGCCAGCAGCTCAGGGTGACGACCAATGCTTTCTATGGCTATACGGTGACTGTCTTCCAGGATCATAATCTTCTTGCCAACAACGGGGCAGACATTGATTCTTTCGTGGACGGCACACCCGCTGGTTCCGCAACGGCTTGGGCGTCTCCTACCGGTACTCTCGGTAACGAGAACACCTATGGCCATTTCGGCCTAGCTTCCGACGATGCCACCTTGACTGGTGGTGATTTGTTCGGAGCTGATGCGTGGATGGGCTTTGATGGTACTAATCAGATCCAGGTTATGTACCATAACGGTCCGGCTGACGGCGCGACCGATGATATCGGTTCGACGACCGTAGCTTACAGAATTGAGATCAATGCCTTGCAGGAAGCTGGTGATTACAGCAACACTCTGACCTATATCTGCACTCCGACCTATTAAGGTGGGGGCTAGGATGATAGGCCGCAAATCCAATTTGTAGATATATTGGATATATCTATAACGCTCCTCTTCGGGTAACCGGGGAGGAGCGTTTTTATTCTTTAACTTTTATAGACCGTATCATCTGGCATATGGGCTCTTGAAAGCTTTTTTTGAGAATTTTGCTCGGTTCATCCTTGGGATGAAAAATTCGAAAAAAACAGAGCGAAATGAGCGTCTTTCAAGAGTCCATATGCCAGATGGCATGGTTTTTCGCTTGTTTTTATCCACAATTAGCTAACAATTCTTATTTGAGGAAACTTTGAAAAACTGATAGAATGATAATAAATAAAAAAGTAAAATTAAGCACCTGTTGTAAGGATGAAAAGGGAGCTTGCGACAGGCTTTTGATTTTGTTATGAGTAAATGGAAAAAGGTCGTCCTTTTAGTTTTTTGTTTATTGGCCGTCTGTTCTTTGAATCAAGCTTCCGGCGCTTCGGCCCAATCGCAGCCGGGCCAGGTCGGAATCAAGATAATCCCGGCCGTTTTGGGCGGTGAAGGGCCCTTCTTGGTCAAGCCGGGAGAGGTCATCGTTCAAGAGCTTCGAGTCACCAACAAGTCGGACCGCGATTTGGAGATGTACGCCTATCTAAGGGATTTCAAGGCGGCCGATGAAAAAGGCTCTCCGGAGCTGATAGTCCCCGGGACCGAATCCGGCAACTATATGTCGTCCTGGATAGATATCACCGGCGAAGCGATCTCTTTCGGGGCGGGAGAGGAAGTGAAGATACCTTACACCATCAGGGTGCCGGAGAATGTCGGTCCGGGCGGTTATTATGGCGCCATAGTCTTTGGAACCAAGGCCCCCAAGACTCGTCCGGGCGAGGAGGAGAAGGGTGCCGCCATCGGCGTCGCCCAACAGGCCACTTCTTTGATACTGTTGCGAGTCGAGGGCAAGACCGATGAACGGGCCGACATCCGAGAATTCAAGACCGACAAAGGAGTCTATTCGGCTCCGTTCGAGGTCGATTTCTCCACCAAGGTCGATAACTTGGGCAATGTCCATGTTCAGCCGGTCGGCTTGATCGAGATCAAGAACATGTTCGGAAAGAAGGTCGCTTCTTTGATGGTCAATGAGGACCGCAACAATGTTCTGCCGAAGAGCTCCAGGACTTTCTTGAACTCTTGGAAGGAGAATTTCGGCTTTGGAAAATATGAGGCGTCTTTGGCTTTGAGCTATGGTCTGCCGGCCGATCTTGGCGGCGACGGGCGCAAGTCCATGACTATGGTTCGTTATTTTTGGGTTTTGCCGATGAAGATGGTCGTATCTTTCGTTCTGAGCCTGTCGATAACCATCATCCTATTCGTCCTGATGCTTAAGATGTACAAGCGCCGGGCAATCAAAGAGGCGATGGAGAGGATGGGCGGAGGGCGCCGCGCCTCTTATTCCTCTCGCTCTTCCAGGGGGTATTTCTCCACCTTTTTCGTTCTACTGGCGGCTACGGCGCTGATCATGTCCATTGTCTATTTCCTTTTATTTTAAGTAATAAATGAGAAAAATATTAACAATCCTGCTGTCGTCCGCCTTTCTTTGTCTGCCGCTCTTGGCTTTGGCCCAGGAACCGTCGGACTCTTCTGTTCTGGTGGTCATCGACACTCCGCCCAATTCCCCGATTATCGATCGCGAGATCGAGAAAGGCGATCTGCTGGAGTATGAGATCAGGATAAAGAACAATCTTGGCGGCAAAGCCGGCCTTTACGCTTTGGTCTATGATGTCGATCGAGACGGTCGTTTCGTGCCCTACAACGATCCTTCCGAATTGGATGAGACGACTTCTTTGGCCAGGTGGATAAGCTTTCGCCGGGCGGTCATCGAAGTCGAGTCCGGCCAGGAGGTGATTCAAGCGTTGAAGATCCGCCCCGCTCCGGAGGCCAAGGAAGGCACCTATAAGGCGGTGATAGTTTTGAGCCGCGGCTCGACTCAGGTTGGCGCGGTCGAATCGGCGGAAAAATATAATGAAGCCAAGATAAACCTGAGCGTCACCATCAAGTCGCATATCCTCGAGAAAGCGGAGATCGCCGAATTCAAACCGGTAAAGCCGATTTTGACCGCTTCGCCGCTAGAGTTTTCCTTGAAGATCAAGAATGTCGGCAATCAGGCCGTTTCCCCGCGTGGCGAGGCCATACTATATACCAAGGGCGGCCGGGAGCTGGCTTCGGTCATGGTCGAGGGGCAATCGGTCGAGCCAGGTAAAATCGAGTCGTTTCCGGTCAAGATACCTTTCACCGGCGCGCCCGGGCGCTATAAGGTCAAGTTCCTGGGCGAATACGGAGAATCCAATCGCGACCTGCAGGATGTCATCTATATTCTCTATCTCCCGATCGTCATATTGTCCCTGATCGTCGTCGCCGTCATCGGCTTTCTGGTTTGGCTGACATTGTTCATAAACAAGCATCGGGCTAATTCGCGCCAAGGCCAGTCTTCGAAAGAGCCGGCCAGGGGCCATGTCATAAATCTTAAAAGATGAAAAGAGCGATATTGATCAACTCATTGCTGATCCTTTTGCTTTTACCGGCGGCCGCATCGGCCAAGACGGACACTTTGGCTTTGAGCGTGACTCCGCCGTTGATGAACATCAATCTTTCCAAAAAACAGGAAGTCGCCACCAGCATAAGAGTGATCAATAACAACAGCCGGCCCATAACCGTCTATATCGAAGTGGCGGATTTTCGCGATCAGGGCGATGGCCAGATAGAGTTCCTCGATGATGAAGCGATAAAAGACGATCCTGGGGCGAAGAATATGTATCTCAGCCGCTGGATAACTTTGACCAAGAGCGAATTGGTTTTGGAACCTTTTCGCGGCGAAGAGGTCCCTTTTGTCATCAGCGTTCCCGAGGAAGCCAATCCTGGCGGCCATTATGCTGCCTTGCTGATCGGTACCAAACCGCCCGATGAACCCATCGAGGGTTCGTCCATTAAGATATCCTCCAAGATATCCTCGTTGATTTTGGCTCGGGTCGCCGGAGAGATAAACGAAAAGGGCATGATCAGAGAGTTCTCTCCCCACGAGAGACTGAGTGGCGGCAAGGAGAACGCTTTTTCCGTTCGTTTCGAGAATTTGGGCAACATACACCTTCGTCCGCAGGGAGTCATCAAAGTCTATGATATGTTCGGCAAGGCCAAAGGGGGGACGATAGAGTTCAACGCCAATAAGGATTTCGGCAATGTCTTGCCGGGCGGCGATCGGGAATGGAGGGACTTGGCTTGGCGGGACGATGACTTTTTCCTATTCAATCGCTATAAGGCCGAGCTGTCGCTATCTTTCGGCGAGGAGACCAGGCAGACCGATACGATGTATGTCTATTTTTGGGCCGTCAATTGGAAGTGGCTGGCCATTTCGATTTCGATTTTGGTCGCCTTTTTGCTTTTATTGCTGGCGGTCGTGAAGGTCTATGTCCGGCAGTCGGTCAAGAATCTCCAACGGGAGATGGGCGTCGGAAGAGCGCCTTTCAAGAGGACGGTCAGAAAGCGGGTCGCCGCCAAGACCGGAACCGTTGATTTGAGAAAGAAAAAATAGGTACAACGATTTTTTGTCATATTTTATCGAATAGCAATCTTTAAATAGCTGAACATGGGGGAGATAATAGATCTAAGAAGCAGGATAAGAGTCGTTCCGGCGGCCAAAGAGGCCGATGATTTTTCATTTCGCCAATCCGCCGGCCGCCAAAGGGAGTTGCCTTTGAAAAAAAAGAACGGTTTTTTCAAGGGTTTGGTCGTGATAGTTTCGGCCGTGGCTCTCACCACCGCCGGCATCAAGGCCAGCGACAGCCTCTTCGGTTCCGGTCAAGAGGGTGGGGAGGGTTCGATCTGTCCCGTCGGCATGGTGTTCGTGTCATCTCCGCAAGGTGGTTTTTGCATCGATAAATACGAGGTTTCCGCCGGCACCGGCTGCGCTTACGGCGATCCGTCCAACCAGGGCGAAACTTTGAAGAATATCGAGAATCCTGATTGTCAGGCCGTCTCACAGCCGGACAAGTTGCCCTGGCGCAACATCTCCCAGAATCAAGCGGCTTTGGCTTGCGCCAAGGCCGGCAAGCGTTTGCCCAGCAGCGAGGAATGGATGAGGGCTGTTTTGGGAACGCCGGACAAGCTGGCCGGATGGAAGGAGGCCGACTGCCAAGTTCAGAACAATTGGCCGGACCAGCCCGGCCGAGGCGGCAGCGGAAAAAATTGCCTTTCCGGCTCGGGAGCCTTCGACATGATCGGCAATGTCTGGGAGTGGGTCGATGGATCGGTGGTCGATGGCCAATTCGAAGGCCGCCAGCTGCCGGTCGAGGGTTATGTCAAAGGTTATGATTCGGCCGGTTTTCCCACTGAAACGGACGCCGAGATGGGCGATGAGAATTATTATCATGACTATGTCTGGCTCAAAAGGAGCGGCACGCGCGGCATAGCTCGCGGCGGCTACTGGGGCAATGGCGCCGAGGCCGGACAATATTCCATCTATATAGTGACCGAGCCTTCCTACGCCGGCATCGGCGTCGGTTTCAGATGCGTTAAATAGGCCATGAGTGGTTTCATTTTGGATTTGAACGGCGAGGTGTTAAGATGTTAAGAAGATTAAAAAGACAATGTTTGGAAAAGCTTTCAAATTCGGCCTGGTCGTGGTGATCTCCATCTTTATGGTGTCTTTGTCCGTGGACGCGGTCGATCATCGGGGCAACTTCAGCCAGTCGGCCATCGGCCGCCTTTTGGCGCGCGAACCGGATGGGCCGTGCCCCGAGAATATGGTGTTGGTCGATGGCGCTGAGAGCGATTTTTGCATCGACAAATATGAGGTCTCGGCCGGCGACAAGTGCGCCTATGCCGACCCAAGCAATGAAAAGGAGAGCAATTTGAATTTGAACAACCCCAACTGCCAAGCTGTTTCCGCGTTTGGAGCCGTGCCTTGGAGGAATCTGACTCAGATCCAGGCGGTCAACCTTTGCGCCAAGGCCGGGAAGCGCCTGCCGACCTCGGAGGAGTGGTTCGCGGCCGCTTTGGGAACTCCGGACGATTCGCAAGGCTGGGGCGCGAACGATTGCCAAGTCTCCAATAATTGGCCGTCTCAGCCGGGTCCGACAGGAAGCGGCAAAGATTGTTTTTCCTATGCCGGAGCCTTCGATATGATCGGCAATGTTTGGGAATGGGTGAAAGGCGAGGTTGCCGACGGGTCTTATGGAGAGGCGGTTTTGCCGAGCGACGGCTACATCAAGGC
>CAZPAK010000020.1:0-9036 GCA_964584605.1 uncultured Gammaproteobacteria bacterium | reverse complement strand
ATCATAAATCCTAAATCATAAATCATAAATCGTAAATCCTAAATCCTAAATCCTAAATCATTGACATTATCTGATATAAATGTTAAATTACCGACAAAATATGTCCACGAAATTCCAGCGTAAAATAGAAGACTTCGTCTGCGAGCATTGCGGCCAAAAGGTGGAGGGCGACGGTTATACCGACCATTGCCCGAACTGCCTTTGGGGCAAGCATGTGGACATAAACCCCGGCGACCGAGCCAATTCCTGCAGCGGAGCGCTTGAGCCGATCTGGGCCGAAATGACCCGCGACGGACACAATATCGGCTATCGCTGCGTCAAATGCGGAACACTGGGCAAAAACCGTTCCCATAAGGACGACGACTTCAACGCCATTCTGGACATAGTGAAAAAGAACATTGAAAAAACTTTTTACCGATAGGAGGATTCCATGGAAGAAGGAGTGATTTCCCGCCAAGATTTCTTGTCTGAAGATTTGTCCGGAAAGCATCTCTTCGTACTGCGCCAAAAACCGCTCGGCGACCACCGCGGAAAGATATTATCAGTCCGCAGTGAAGGAGAAAATCTGATAATCGATTGCGTCGACTTCGCCAGCCGCGAGAACGAATACGATTCCTGGAATGACACCGGCAAAAACAAATCGTTCCGCATAAATCTTTCGCGAGCGCGCGGCTTCTTCAAGGCCGCCAGAGACATGTTCTTGGTCTATATCGAAAATGACCAAGAGCCGGACATCCTGATATTCAAGCCCTGAGAAAAGGGGCCGCCCAGCCGCCTTCGACGCCCCAAAGCGTCGTTGGCGGCTTTTTCTTGCCCTAAACAGCCAACGATTATATAATGTAATATAAACCAGGCAATAATCACTTTAAAGATATGTTGGGACTATTCAAAAAAAATCCGCAAGAAGTCGGGCACCATCAGGGCCACGAGGAAAAACATTGGACGCCGATGGCCGACTATGAAGAGGGCCAGCTCTCCCTGGATGTCTATGAAACGGAGAAGGCTATCGTCATCCGCTCGACCATCGCCGGCGTCAAGCCGGACGATCTTGACATCACCATCGACCACGACATGCTGACCATCAGGGGGCAAAGGCACGATGAATGCGAAGAAAAGGGCCGCGAGTACCTGTATCGCGAGTGCTATTGGGGCTCATTCTCCCGCTCGGTCATCTTGCCGGTGGAAGTCGATGAAAAGAAGATCGATGCCACGCTGGAAAGCGGCGTTTTGACCATCACCTTGAAAAAAATCAAAAAATCCAATAAAGTAGGGATCAAAGTCAAAGATTAGCGCTCAACCCGATATTATGGAAATCAACCTCAAAATCGAACGCCTGGAAGGAGGGCGGGCCTTTTTAAGGGACAAGAAAGGACGGCTGATAGTCTGGCCGGGTGATTTTCTGCCGCCAGAGGCAAAAGAAGGCGAAGAAATCTCCTTCCGCTCCGGGAAAGAATCGAAAAACGAAAATACCGACATTTCAGCTAAGGACATCTTAAACGAGATCTTCTTATCCTAAAATATGTTCTTCAAGCCGCTAAAAAAACAAGTCGAAGCACCCGTCAAAAAACCATGGCTGAAGTGGCTCTATCTCGCGGCCGGCCTTTTCGTTCTAATCGACATTCTGGTGGCCTCCTATCTCATCTTCGAAGAGACCTATAAAGACCGGATCTATCCCGGCATATCCATAGGATCGGTTCGTGTCGGCGGCATGAAGATAGAAGAGGCCCAAGCGGCCTTGAATAAAAAGATCAATGAACTCAATCAAGAAGGCTTTGAATTCAAAACCGAGCAAGACAAATTGACCATCCTCCCCATACTCTCTTCTTTGGGCGGAGACATAGCCAAAGAAATAATATCTTTTAAGAGCGAGGAAACGACCAAGGGGGCGTATCTAATCGGGCGCGACCGCGATTTTTGGCAGAATCTGAAAACCAAAATAGATCTTTTGCGCAAGGGAATGACCAAAGAATTGATCTTTTCCACCAACGACGGGGAGATAAAAAAAATACTCGATGACAAATTCTGGGTATATGAACAACCGGGCAATGATGCGAAGCTTTACGCCACCACCACCCCGAATTATTGGAAAAAGGAGGTCATTTTCAGGATAGCCGAAGAAAGGCCGGGATTCCGCTTCGATTATGACAAGGCTCTAGAAGAACTGAAGGAAAAGGTTAAAAAAATGGACAATTCCTCCCCTATCAACATCACCAAGATCGATGAATATCCGGATATCAAAAAAAATGAATGCCAAAACATAGAAGCCCAGGCTTCGCAGTTCCTGGAAAAAGGCGAACTTGACATCACTTACGGCAAAGAAAGCTGGTCCGTTGACAAAGACACTATCGCCTCTTGGCTGACGCTTTCCCGGGGCACGGAGAATAAAATCGTACTGGACCTGGACTACCGGCTCGTGGAACTTTTCTTGAGCGAAAAGATAGCCCCATCCGTCAACATAAAGCCGGTCGACGCCCGTTTTGAAATTAAAGACAACCGAGTCGTGGAATTCACTTCTTCGGTCGACGGCCTCCAAATCGATTCGCAAAAGACCATCGCCAAATTAAGGTCTGATTTCTTGGCCGGAGACGCCAAAACCGTCGAACTGGCGACCGAAGCCGCCAAAAGCTCGGTCAAAACCGAAAATGTCAATCAGCTCGGCATCAAGGAAATAATAGGAATAGGCCATTCCAACTTCTCCGGTTCGCCCAAAAACCGCATTCACAACATTAAGACTGGAGCGGCGGCCATTAATGGCACCCTAGTGGCTCCGGGCGAAGAATTCTCCACCAACAAAACTTTGGGAGATGTCACGGCCGAAACCGGATATCTGCCGGAAATGACCATCAAAGGCGACAAGACCGTGCCGGAATACGGCGGCGGACTATGCCAAGTCGGGACCACGCTCTTCCGCGGCGCCTTGGAAAGCGGCCTGCCGATAACCGCCCGCCGCGCCCATTCCTATCGCGTCTCCTATTACGAACCGGCCGGAACGGACGCCACCATCTACGGCCCTTGGCCGGATCTGAGATTCTTGAACGACACCGGCAGCCACATCCTAATCCAAAGCCGCATAGACGGCAATGACATCTATTTTGAATTCTGGGGAACGAAAGACGGAAGAATCGTGGAAAAGACCGACCCGACCATTTACAACATCGTCAAACCGCCGCCGACCAAATTGATAGAATCGACAGACTTGCCGGTCGGACAGAAAAAGTGCACCGAAAGGTCTCATAACGGCGCCGATGCCTATTTCGACTACAAGGTCACCTATCCGGATGAAACGGTCAAAGAGGAAAGATTCAAATCTCATTATGTCCCCTGGCAGGAAGTCTGCCTGATAGGCGTCGAAAAGAAATCGACCACGACCGCCGAAACGACAGCTCAATGATCGAAAATAAAAACGCCCATGCTTTCATGAAGCTGGGCGTTTTGAATTGATCTCATATCTCATTCTTGCCCTCAAGGAACTCTTTGGCTCGAACGACGACGGACTTGTCATAAGAATCGGAGTTGACGACGATTATAGCGGCCGATTTGGCCAAACGATTGTCGCTGATGTTCAGGGCGGACAGGAAGGCGATATCGGCCAAGCCGGCGTACATCATCTCCCAAATCTCATCCGTCACGGTCTCTCGGCAATAGCGCGCCGCCAAGTCGCCGGCGCTTGATCCGCGTAAAGAGACCAGAGAATCCCGTATCTCCCTTTCCATTTAAAACTCCTTTGTTTGGAGTGAATGAGCCGTGTTCAAAGGATCAGCAATAAAAAAGACCGACTCAAACGGGAAGGCAAGAAAATTTTCCTTAGGATCACTCGAGCCTGGTTCTGGAGACGATGAAATATCGTCGACCTCAAAATCATTTCGTCGTTATCTGATTTTTGGGCGGTAGAGCTTTGCTCGCTCAAAAATCAAATAACGACTCAATTGAATTTTTTGAAGTATTGAAACTTTTTTTGAAAAAAGTTTCAAAGTTCCAAAACCAAGCCCAAGAAACCTAAGAGAAAATCCCCATGCTTGTCGTGCCTAACCCGTTTCAATCGGCCTTCTATTTCATTTTCAACAAATCATAGCATCTTAGCACGCAAAAATATTTTTGTCAACACCCAAGGGGCCTGCACCGCCCCTAATTTTTGTCTATAATTATAAAAATGGCTTATTTTAATAAAAATAATAAGGAAAACTTCTTCAAAAACATTTCCAGAAAAAGCATTTAAAAATCGCATTGGCAAGCCATTGACAAATAAATTGAAATCTGATAATGTCCAAGCATCATTTTTAAGCGTTCCTTACAGAAAAAGAAAGAGAAAACACAACCAAAAAGGAGGCCCTATGCGCCAATTTCCCGCTTTTCTGTCATTAGCGATCGTTTCGATCGCCGGCAATCTGATGGCATTGGATGATTCTCCCACGGTCACGGTGACCAAGGACAATTCGAACTACTATGTCTGGGAGTGCAATCAGCGATCAGGCAGCAATGCCTCGGACATACCGCTGGATGTGGCCGCCACCGCCGTGAAAGACGGCGCGGCGACGCAATCGGATACGGCTATCTCCGAACCGATAGGCTTTGCCGGCCTCAGCATAGGGAGAATGGTGAAGGAAAGAACCGTGACCTATGACAAAGCCGGCGCCTTTTTCGATGCCGGCGAATGGAATGAGTTCCCGGTCGAGAAAATCGGCAACGCGCCGATGATAATAATCTTCATCTTCGGAACGGCCATCATCGCATTGATATTGATGCGAGTATTCCTGGCCATCAAGCCCGGACCTTTCAAAAAGATATTGCGATGCATCATCGGGGCGTTCATCGGCCTGATTTTGACCAAAATGACGCTGACGCTAATCGGCGAATCGGTCGCCTCCTCATCCCTTTCGACAATGACGGTGTTCCTATGCACCCTAGTCGGCCTCGCATTCGGGTCGGCCACCGGCATCCTTTTGGGCCGCAAGTCCGATGGCCGGACAAAGAAGGAGATCGTCATGAAATCGCTGTGCATAGCGACCGGGATATTCTGGGGAGTGGTCATCGTCGGCGCTTTTTTAAGCGTCATCGATTCGATCCTTGGCCTGCCGGCAATAAGGCTTCCTGCCTGGGTGATCGTCACCGGTCTGAACATTGGAGTAATCTTCGGTGCGGCTCTGAGAATCATCTTCTCAATCGACAAGGCTCCCAAGCCGGCAGTCGAAAGAAGTGCAAAGAGAATGGAAGAGCACAAAAAGACGCTTCTATTCCATTGCCTCACGACGCTCCCGCTGTTCACAATCGTTCTGCCGGCGGTCTTTGGCGGTTGGGTCGGAACAAGTTGCATGGTCTCTTTGGCCATCTTGTTCTTGATCCTGCCTTGGCTGCTGCGCAGGATGGGCAAGGACTTCAAAAAGGCCGAAGCTTCCAGAAAAGCCGACCTGAACAAAGTGTCCACCGCCGGACCGGCCGCGACCTGAGCGGAGTCTCTTTTGAAGAACCAAAAGGCGAAAGTCGTTCAACGACCTTCGCCTTTTTTATTTGCCTGAAAGATTTTTAAGCCCAAGTGACGCAAGCCACGCTATCGCCCTCCTCCTTGAAACGCATCAATCTGACACCCTTGGTATCGCGCCCCAACTCGTTCACTTGTTTGAAGGGCAAACGAATGACTTGGCCCTTCTCGGAGATGATGACCAAATCCTTCTCGGCCATATGTTCGGAATTGACTACGAAGGCATTGGTTATCTTGCCGGTCTTGGCATCGACATGGGCGGTGCGAATGCCGCTGCCGCCTCGGCCTTGCTGTTTGTACAGAGAAAGCGGACTCCTCTTGCCAAAACCCCTTTCCATTATGGTCAAAACTTGATATTTTCTGATCTTCTCTTTGTCGTTGGGAATAACCCCCATGCCGACCAAAGCGTCTCCGGTCTTGAGGCGGACGCCGCGAACGCCGGCCGCGTTGCGGCCCATTTCCCTGACATCCTTCTCGCTGAAACGAATCGACTGCCCTTCGGCCGTTATCAATTGGACATCGTCTGACCCGGAAGTCGGCTTGGCCCAAATCAGCTTATCGCTGCCATCCAATTTGATGGCGATCAGGCCGCTGCGGCGGACATTGGCGAAGGCTTCGAGCTTGACCTTTTTCACAACCCCTTGCTCGGTGGCGAAGAAAAAGTATTCCGCGCCTATCATCTTGTCCAGGGGCAGGGTCGAGGTTATCTTCTCCTCCGACAGAAGCTGGAGGAAATTGACGATCGGAGTGCCCTTGGCCGTACGCGAGGCCACCGGTATTTCGTAAGCTTTGAGCTGAAAGACTCGGCCCTTGGTGGTGAACATTAAAAGGTCGCTATGGGTCATGGTGGTGAACATGAACTCGACTGTATCCTCCTCCTTGGTGGTCAGGCCGATGACGCCCTTCCCGCCTCGTTCCTGCTGCTTGAAGGTGTCCGGCGGCATGCGCTTGATGTAGCCGTCGCGCGTCATCATGACTATGGCCTCTTCGTTCGGGACCAAATCCTCCATCGAAAAATCCTTGATGCCGCGGGCCATGACTTGAGTGCGCCTGTCATCGCCGTACTTTTCCGTCAATTCGTTCAACTCCGAACGGACTATGCCGAGGATCTTGGCTCGGGACTTCAAAATGGACTCCAATTCGGCGATCAATTTCTTCTTCTCTTTCAACTCCTCTTCGACCTTCAAGCGCTCCAAGTTCGCCAACTGCTGCAATTTCATCTCCAAGATGGCGACCGCTTGCCGTTCGGTCATCTTGAATTTCTTCATTAAATTGACCTTGGCATCATCCTTGTCCTTCGACTGCTTGATGGTCTTGATGATGGCATCGATATCCTCAAGGGCCATCACCAACCCTTCCAATATATGGGCGCGATCGCGGGCCTTGTCCAAGTCATATTGGGTCCTCCGCCTGACGATCTCCTCGCGATGCTTGATATACTCCTCCAAAATAGATTTGAGATTCAGGACTTTAGGCTGAATGCCGTCCACCAAAGCCAACATGTTGACATGGAAGGTGTCCTGAAGCTGGGTCATCTTGTACAAAGCGTTCAGAACCTTCTTGGGATAAGCCTCCTTTTTGAGTTCGACGACGATGCGAACGCTCTTTTCGCGGTCGGATTCGTCCCTAAGGTCGCGGATGCCCTCGATCTTCTTGTCGCGGACCAGATCGGCGATCTTCTCGACCAAGGTGGCCTTATTGACTTGATACGGTATCTCGGAGATGACTATTTGGAATTTATCGCCCTTGAGCTCTTCGATCTCGGCCCGGCCGCGCATGACGATGCCGCCCTTTCCGGTTCCGTAGGCCTCTTTGATGTCCTTTTCATTGTAAATGATGCCGCCGGTGGGGAAGTCGGGGCCTTTGACGAATTGGCACAATTCATCGACAGTCACTTCCGGATTATCGATCAAATGATTTATGGCGGCCGTCAGTTCCCTAAGATTGTGCGGCGGGATATTAGTGGACATTCCGACGGCTATGCCCATGGTGCCGTTCAAGAGCAGATTGGGCAGTTTGGCCGGCATGACCCGCGGCTCTTTCTGCGAGCCATCGAAGTTCGGGGAGAAATCGACCGTTTCCTTGTCGATGTCGAACAGCATCTCTTCGGCGATATGGGAAAGCTTGGCCTCGGTATAACGCATGGCGGCGGCATTGTCACCGTCCAAGGAGCCGAAGTTTCCCTGTCCGCGGACCAAAGGATACCTCAAAGAGAAGCTTTGGGCCAAGCGGACCATCGACTCATAGACAGCGCTGTCGCCGTGAGGATGATATTTGCCAAGGACTTCGCCGACGACCGTAGCGGACTTGCGGAATTTGGCCCCGGCCCGCAGGCCGATCGACCACATGGCGTACAAGATGCGGCGGTGGACAGGCTTAAGGCCGTCGCGAACATCCGGCAAAGCGCGTTGGACGATGACGCTCATGGCGTAATCCAAATACGACCGGCTCATCTCCTCGGTCAATGGCTGCGGGGTTATCAATCCATACTCCGTCTTGGTGGTCTCCAATATGGTCTCATTCTCGTTGACCGCTTCGGCGGCAACTTCCTGATCGCCGGAATCGGCCTTCGCTTCTTTGTCCTGATCGATATCCTCCTTCTTTTTCTTGTCCTGTTTGTCTTTTTTCATATATTATTGTTTGCCTTGGTCATTCGGGACCTGGAGCCGAAAACCGTTCGGCACCGGTTCGTTTTTCATCTTTTCAGTGTCGCTCTTGAACTCGGCCAAAGCCTGATCGAATTCAACGGAAAACTGATCGATATTGAAACTTTTCTTTTTATTGAAATTAAAATATTCAAACAGGCTTTTGGTGTTCAAAAACCAAAGGAAGATTATCAATGACATGAAGAAGATGACGCCGGCCCAGAGAGCGGCATGCTTATCCCCCTCCTCCTTCTCCCACATCATTTTATCCTTCTTGGCATCACCGTCGCGATATTGCTTTTCCATAAGCCCCCTTGATCAAACGATCTTAATTTAAGATATCCATAATCACCAGATCCATGCCTTCCTGAGGCAGATCCTTCTTGGCCATCTTCAGCCTCTCTTCGCGCCTCGGTTTCACTCCCAGTTCTTTGACGAATTTTTCGACGCCATCGATGTCGATCTTGGATCCGGCGACCTTATAATGCATCGGAATGACGATCCTCGGCTCGATCTGATTGACGACTTCGACCGCCTTTTTGGCGTCGAGGGTGTATTTGCCTCCGACCGGAATCAACAGGATGTCGATGACGCCCAGCTGCGCCAGCTGCTCGTCGGAAAGGCTGTGCCCCAGATCGCCCAAATGGGCGATGACGATTCCATCCACTTCGATGCGAAAAATCGTATTTTTGCCGCGATCCGCTCCTTGTTTGTCATCATGAAAAGACTCGACCCCCACGACCATGGCCCCTTTTATCTCATACTCTCCCGGGACATCTACGACGAAAGGATTACCCCGCAATGAAGATGAATTGCTATGATCGGCATGGCCATGACTGATAGTGACGACATCGGCCTCGAAATTGGGGACTTTCAATCCGAAATCCTTATCAAAAGGATCGGTCACCACAGTCA
>CAZPAK010000019.1:2477-9068 GCA_964584605.1 uncultured Gammaproteobacteria bacterium | reverse complement strand
TCCTAATAGCATTGGGCCCTGGGTCCATCTTGACGATTTCCAGCGCCTCGGCCTCGGCGTATTTCACGCCGTCCTGGCAAAAGGTGGCGCCGCTGGCAATGCCGTAAACGCCCAACTGTCCGCTGTAATCATAATAGATGGCGGATTTGCCATAGGAATCAGAACACTGAGCGATGGCCGACTGGGAAAGAAACGAGGAAAGAACAAGGACTTGAGCTAAAACAAAAAACTTGAACATCGGAGAACCTCCTTGGAAAGTTGTTGTTTAAAAACTCTGCGAACTGCCGCGATCACGCCCCTCAAGTTCTACTCTTATAAGAGGATGTGCACCCGGAACAGTTTGGAAAATAACAGCCGACAGAAAGTGGCTGTTCCGGCGGCGTCCACTTGGCACTCATGACACAAGCCCACTCTTCATTGGGTTCATCATTAGAAACCCCAGAATCATTATCATCCTCTAAACGACACATACCACCTCCTTTTCATTTAACTATGCGCCTCAAGACATGATCACAGCCGCCTTGAAAATAAAAAACGCGATCCGACCATTGACCGCGTTCCAACAAAGGTTTTGAGCACCGTCTCAAGTCCTTTTAGCCATTAAGGTATTACCATACTCTTCTATGCTAAGATCGACTTTTGTGTGCAGGCTGACTGTGTTTATGAACTCGGCCAAAGCGTCAACCTTTTCAACCAGGCCCGGGTCGTTGGTGTAAACCACCAGTTCCGCACCCTGAAACGCCGCCAACATCATAATGCTCATGATGCTAAAAGGATCGGCAATTTTTTTATCCCCTGCTCGGCGAATAAAAACCCTCCCTATTCCGGCCGAACCAAAAGATTTGGCCGTCGCTAAAGCTATCCAACAGCTAGGCCGACCGCAAAGCCCCATGGGCTCGGTCACTTTACAACTTTTCTCATACAGGAACGCCGGTGTTTTCTCCGCTTCCATTTTACCGCCTTGATAAGGGTGCAATGGGCATATCGCTTAAATTGAAAAGAGCGAAAAAAGATAATAAAAATTTACTACTTTTTATTTATTGTGTCAAACGGCGATAATAAGCCAAACTATTAAAAAAGGATAGCTTTCGCTATCCTTGAAGATCGGGAAGGGGTACAGTGGGACTCGAACCCACGACACCCGGGACCACAACCCGGTGCTCTAACCAACTGAGCTATGCACCCATTTTTCCGAGAAAGAACTATTTGCCCAAAGAGCCCTTCAGCTTAGCGATTGCCTCAGCCATCGTCAAAACCTCCTGGTTTCTGGCATTCATATCCTTAAGCTGAAGCTTGCCTTCCTTAGCCTCATCGGGACCGATGACTACGGCATAGGGTATGCCCCGCTTGGCCGCATAGGAGAACTGAGCTCGCAGAGAATTGTCCTGACCATAATACAACTCGACATTGAAACCGTTGTCTCTTATGGCCTTGGCCGTCTTGGCGGAGAGCAGCTCTTGGCCGGCGGAAGGGAAAACAGTCACCAAGACATCGGTGACATTGTCCTTTTCCGGCAAAAGCCCTTTTTCCTTCATGGCCACCATCAACCTGGACAGGCCGACGGAAGCCCCGACGGCCGGAATGTTGCTGTCCGGAATGAAACGATTCGTCAGGCCGTCGAAACGACCGCCGGAAAAGACGCTCCCCAGCTCGGGTTTATCCGTAAGGACTGTCTCGAAGACGGGTCCGGTATAATAGCCCAAACCGCGAGCGACCGACAAGTCCAGCGACCAATGACTCTCGTCGACGCCAATGGCCCGCAGAGTTTCGATCATATACGCAAGTTCAGCTATGCCCTTTTGACAAACGCCCGCCTGACCCTTGAAGAAATCTTTGAGCTCGGACATCGTTCGGTCGTTGTCGCCAGGCTTAATGGCCAAAAAGGCCTTGACCTTGTCGGCCTGTTCTTCGGAAAGTGCCAAAGCGCTCTCATCCCATTCATTGTCCGGCTTTCGCTGAAGCTCCGTCACCACTCCGTCAAGACCTATCTTGTCGAGCTTATCAATGATTCGAAAGACCTCGTTTGACCTCTCGCCGCAACCGAGCACCTCGGCCAATCCGTTGAGGATGTTCCGGCTATTGAAACGGATGACGAATTCGGTGAAACCGAGCTTGGTCATCACTCCTTCCATCACCTGGATCACTTCGACATCGGCCATGGTAGAATCACTGCCCACAATATCGAAATCGCATTGGTAGAATTCGCGAAAACGGCCTTTCTGTTGGCGTTCGCCGCGAAACACTTTGCCGATCTGATATCTTTTGAAGGGCCGTGGTAAATCGTTGGAGTGGGCGGAAAAGGCTCGGGCCAAGGGCACGGTCAAATCGAAACGCAACCCAAAGCTCTCTCCTTCGCCAAAGTCGTCGCTGCTGCCTCGATCCTCCGCTCCCCGGACTATCTTGGCCACGAAAATACTCTTGTCAAAATCATCGTCGCCGCCCGTCAGAACCTCCACTCTTTCCATGCTAGGGGTGTCCAATGGCACAAAGCCAAAAGCCTCATAGGCTTCGGATATCATGCTAAACAAGGCATTTTGGGCTATCGCCTCTCTTGGAAGGATATCTATAAATCCCCCAAGAACCTCTGGTTTGACTGTCTTTTTGGCCATAAGACCTCCTTATTCTGTTTATAAGCTATTAAATTATCACAGAAAATGATTTTTTTCAAATGTCAAAGGACTATGAAAACATTTAAAATTAACATAAGTTTTTGTTTCAGTCAATAAAAAAGAGCCTATCACATCGATGTTCGACGGAATAGGCTCAGGAAAATAAGGTCTTCGAACTTATGGTTGTGTATCATACGCCTTCTTTCAGGCTCATTTCCAGGGCTGTCACGATACTGGCGGAAGGGCTGATACGACCCTCGGCCAAAGACTTGGCGACGGACAAAGGAAGGCGATCGAGCAAGGTCAAGCCGACTGCCTTGCCGGAGAGCTTCTCGATCTCGCGGAAAAGAGTCATTGACTGCTGATAACAAAAGGTGCGGAATTGGCCGGAGCGCTCATCGACTGAAGCCCAATTCTTAAGCCACTTGTCAGTCTCGGGATAGAAAGCGCCGATGCTGACCCCCTTGACCGAGCAGGCCTCTCTCTGCAGACTATCGTCGATGACGGTTCTTCCGCCATAAGGAGCGCCAAGATAGAAGTCGCGTTCACAGACCCAATCTTCGACCGGACGATTCCTGTCGTACATCTGTATGATGTGCACATCGGCATTGTCAATGCCGATGTCTATCATCCGCTCTTTTTTGTTGGCACCGATGGCGACAATCACGGCAATGATCTTGAACCCGTTATTCTTGAGCAAGGCAGCCGCCTTTTTCAAGGTCTCCCCCGTCCAGACTCCGTCGTCGACGAAAATGACATTCCGGTTGAAGTTGAAATGTCCTTCCATTTTTCTTCCGAAATCCTCGATTTGCTCCTCCAGCGACGGATGCCCCGGTCGTTCGACGCGGCCATGGATCGGTTTGCCGAAAATGTCCACCGCCCGAGTGATCTCCAGAGAATAAATGTGATAGTTGATCCCCGGGGTATAGACCGGATCGGCGGAAAGGACCTGTTCGAACCAGATCTTCTTGCCCACATAGGCATAGATGAGAGGATGAATCTCTTGCACCATGTAGAAATAAGGGTGGGAGTCCAGTTGAATGGCCCGGCCATTCGAATTCAGCGTAGCCTCCAAGCGCAGACGCAGCTGCTGATGAAGCTTGGCGAACCACTCAGCGTCGGGGACTTTGAGATGGTTGCGCTTGGCCCAACGATACATCAAAGGATGCAGGTCTTCAGTGAGCACATAATGATGACGCCCACTATTGATGTTTTCGATCTGAAAAACACCGTTCATGGTAAAACCTCCTGTGTTTTGTTTGAAAATGACTTGTTTCGTTCACTGATGAAAAGACCTTAGATCAAGCCAAGGAATTTTCATTAGATAGTACTTTCTTTTTCGTTTTTTGTCAAAAACCGCCTAAAAACAATATCTTTCTATGGCCTTTTTATAGATTTCCGTCAGAGCGTCCAAGCTGGCGGAGTCTATGTATTCATTGTCTTTGTGGGCGGTCACCGGGCCGGGACCCAGAATCACCGCCTCAAGGCCGTTGACGAAAAAATTGGCCTCGGTGACGAAGCTCACATAGCCCCGCTTCTTGCCGGTTATATTCTCGAAGAACGATTTCATGCCGTCGTTCTTCGCAAAAAAGCAAGGCAGGGGAAAATCCATTTGCACGCTAGCTGTCATATTCGACAATATCTCCAGCACTCCCTTGTATATCTCCTGAGTCTGCTGAGGGCCGATCGTCCGGCACTCCATCTCCAGAACACATCTGTCCGGGACTTTGTTTATGGCATCGCCTCCGCTTATCTTGGCTATATTATATGTGGCCCTGGCCCCGGGAAAAGCGTCGTTTGTTTCCGGTCTTATCTTATCATCGAAAAATTCCTTGAATTTGGAAATGAATTCGCAGGCTTTGATTATGGCGTTGTCCCCATTCTCCGGTTCGCTGCCGTGAGCGGCCGCGCCCCTGATATCCAACTTGAGCTCCACATAGCCCTTGGCGGCGAACATCGGCCTGGCATCCGTAGGCTCCGGGACGATCACATATTTAGAGCCGATCCTCCCATGATTCATAAAATCCTTTATACCGCTGAAATCATCCTCTTCGTCATAGGTAAAAATAAGTTCGACCCCTTTTTTGGCGTTCTTAATATCAAGCTGGGAAATGGCGGCCAAGCAGGCGGCGATGCCGCCCTTCATATCGGAGGCGCCTAAACCGTAGAGTTTGCCATCCTCCTCCTCCAATGAAAACGGATTCGTCTTCCAGTCCGGACCGGCCGGAACGGTATCGGTATGACACAAAAAACCCAGGGAGACATCCGGCTTCGATCTGGCCAATATGCCCTTTTTGCCCTTGTCCTTGCCGGTGAATTCCTCGACGGCGAAACCCAAAGATGACAAAAACGAAGACAACCAATCCATCATCTCCCGATTGTCCTTGTCTTTGACAGTATTGAAGCTTATCAATTTTTTCAATATCTCCTTTTGATCCATAGTTTTAAAATATGGGGGATGAACTTTCATCCATCCCCCAAGATGGTCAGAGCCTTTTCAAGAACCAATAGGTCCGATGAGGGTACTTCGGGTCGGGCAAAAAAGAATCCTCGAACCCGAGTTTGGAATAGACTCTCTTCGCCGGAATGGCCCCGATGTCCGTCCGCAGGAATCCACAATTGAGGCCATGTGAACGGGCCTCGGACAAACAGTCCAGCGAAAGACTGTATCCAAGCCCTCTCTCCCTCTTTCCAGAGGCCACAGCCAATTCGTCGATATAGAAAGGCCTGGCCCCCGGCGGAAAACGGTCCGAAACTTCATGCCCGCACATTTCGCAAGCCTGGGACAAGCTGACCTCGTAGCCCCAAGTGAAACCGACGACCCCTTTACCGTTGATACCGATCATCAGGACGGCATTCTGATTGGCCAGCTGCCTCCTGATATCATCGACCACTCCTTCCACCGTCCAAAAATCCTCTTCCCACGGCGGCTCTCTCCAAATCTCACAATAAAGACGGGCTGTCTCTTCAATCAAGTCTTCGTCAGACTCAAAAAGCCTGACGATCTTAACACCTCCAGCCTTCTGCACGGTCTCCACGCTCTGCATTTTCACCTCCTGTTGTTTTTATTATAGCCTTATTCAAAGAACAAAAAAATAGACTTGCCAGTCTATTTATCTTCCATCTTCCTATTTTCAGAATATAATAAATAGCCTAGCAACTTAAAGTCCTATGGACATGATGGATATGATGCTGTCGGCCATTCATTCTATTCATACGCAATCAACATATCCGAGTTTTCGATCGTTGTCAATAGCGGATGAAGACCGGCCGGCCAATAAAAAGAAAAAGGGGCTCCTTGCGGAAACCCCTGACTGCGACTCAAACACCATCCTTGATCGGACCGTATTCGAGATAGAAAACACCTCCATCGCCCTCGGCCACCCGATACGAACGGCTGCCCAAGATCCTTTGAATCTCGCTGGTAACCGATTCGACCGCCTCTTCCTTAGAATACCAACCCTTATAGGAACGCACCCAATCGGTGATCAGGCGCTGACGGAGCCTTTGAGCCGTACCGCCGCCCGCCAACCGAAAGACATCCTTGTCGAAGCGTTGCTCCAACTCGAAGGCCTCTTGATACTTTCCTCTTCCGAGGAGTTCGTCGATGGACCTTTGCAAGCTGTCGGCTTTGAGCGACACCAGCAGATTGATCCTGGCCCGAGAACGCTTGACGAAATCGTCGTCCAACGAAGCGGCCGAACTCTGAAGCATCGATATTGCCGCCGAAAAGCTTTCAGAGGCCAACAAAGACTCCACACTGTCGGACAAACCCTTGAAGATCCCTGGGGCTTCATCTTCCGTTTCGAAAACCTCAGCTGGCGACTGAACCGGAACCGACCGAGACGATCCCTGACGATCGACGAAGCCACCTTGCTCATGGTTGCCGGAACTGGCCAACGAGACCGTCACTAACGCCCCCACGGCCAAGACCACCAGTCCCAAAGCGCCGAAAGCCACGAATTTAAGGGTTCGACTCTTC
>CAZPAK010000019.1:0-2377 GCA_964584605.1 uncultured Gammaproteobacteria bacterium | reverse complement strand
GATTATCCCCTCCCGTCCGCCGACGGCGACTTTGACCAAAGACAAATCGCGCATGATCATGTCCGGGTACACCCTCGAACGATTTTGGGCATACCGATCGAAGACTTGGCTAGCCGCGGACAATCTCTTCTCTTCCGTCGCCGGAGGAGAGTCCGCAACCTTCTCTTCAAGCACAACCTCTTCTTTCGGCAGACAATCGCCGAAAGAAAGTTCCTCTTTGGAAAAGACTATGGAATCCACGACCACAGCTCCATCAACCTGTTTCTCCATTAAACCTCTCTCCTTGTCTGAATGTTATGAAAGAATGTATTTCATATGGAATACCTATATAAAGAGCGAATTTTTATTTAAACCCATTTTTTAAAAAAAGTCAATAGTCAAAACCGATTCAAAACTTGACTTAGCCATGCCATCAGGTCTAACATTTAAAGTTATCTGTTCTTTTTCAAACAAACCGTCGCCCAAAGAAAACCCAAACTAAAAGGAGTGATCATGAATTTTTCCCAATGGAACATCGGCAATTGTCTGGCCATGCAGAAAGAGTTGCAGGCCATACTGGACAAGGAAGGCAAAAATATAGGCGAGAAGCTTTCCCTGCTCCATGCCCAACAAATGAGCATCGGTTTCATTCAGGACGACTTGTCCCAAGTCCAGCGTTTTTGGATCACCGACCCAATGGACGGAAGACGCAGCCTGCTTGGGCAATACAACCCCAAACGGGCGGAACGCGAATGCGGGGCCGGACGCACTTCACCGCCGCCCGGAATCGAAATCGTCAACGGCGGCTGCTATCTTTGCCGGCACAATGTCGTCTGGCAACAGCGCGGGCTGGAGATGTGGTACGACTTCGAGGTGGACGGTCATGCCTATGTCGGCATGTGCAACCCTTTCCCGCTGATGTCCACACACCTGACCATCGCCTCGGCCGAACATGAGACCCAAGGCTGGATCCTTGGCGACCCGGACAAGAATCGCGAGAAGATCGAACGCATCGTCAACGACCTGTTGCGCATCGCCTCACAGATGCCCGGCTTCATCATCTTCTACAACGGCCGCAACGCCGGGGCTTCGATCGAAAGGCATTTGCACTATCAAGCCATCAAACGCCTGCCTGGCCAAGCGCCGTTCCCAGTCGAACAGGCCTCCGGGCACATGCTGATGCGCGGCTGTCGGACGCCCTTCTTAATTGAGGACTATCCGATCAGCACGGTCTATTTCAACGGACCGCGCAAGGACATCAAACAGAGCATCATCAACCTGATGTACGCTTGGACTGAATTCTGCGGCCATGGCGACAACCTGTCGGCCAACATCATCGGCTGTCTGGATGTGCCGGCCGATGGCGAACGAGGCGTCAACACCTATCACGCCTATCTGACGCCGCGCGACACCTACTTCTCGACTTCGCCGGGCAGACAAGGTGTGGTCGGCGGACTTGAGGTCTTGGGCGAAATCGCCTTCTCTTACGAGAATGAGCACGCTCGCATCCAAGACGGACTGATCAGCTACGAGAACGCCGCGGCCATTTTGAGCGCGGTGGAACCGAGAATGGTCAGGTCCTTCTTCGAAAAGACAAAAAACTCCATCCGTGTCTAAAAACACAAAGCGCCTGTCCCTTATTCGGGGCCGGCGCTTTTAAAATCACCTTGAAACAAAAATTTAAATTTTACATCTCGACCATTTAAAAAGGGCTTCTCCAACAAGAGAGCCCTTAAAAGAATAGCTATTTGACATCGATCAAACGAACACGAACCACTCCGTCGATGGCAGCAATGGCATCAACAACCCCGCAAGGAGAACTGTCGGTATCAATCAGGGTAACAGCATACTCGCCTTTGGCTTTGTTGGCCATGCCGGCAATGTTGATGCCGGCGCCGGAAATGACGGCGGTCATTCGCTCGACCATTCCCGGGCGATTACTGTTAATCACCACCAGCCGATAATGACTTTCCGGCTCCATTTCCATGTTGGGGAAATTGACCGAATTGACAATGACGCCTCTTTCCAAAAAATCACGGACCTGAAGAGTCGCCATGCGCGCGCAATTCTCCTCCGCTTCGGCGGTCGAAGCGCCCAAGTGAGGGATAGCGACCACATTTTTCATCTTCAAGACCCGCTGATTAGGAAAGTCGGTCACATAGCAAGCGACCCTGCCATTATCGATGGCCGACGCCAATGCAAGCTCGTCCACCAATTCCCCGCGGGCAAAGTTGAGAATTCTCATCCCCAGCTTCATTCGCTTGAAAATCGCTTCGCCGATCAACCCATTGCTATCCTTAGTCAAAGGCAGGTGCAACGAGATATAATCACAAACGGCAGCGATCTCTTCCAGCTTTTTAACGACGCGAACGGCAGGTGAGACAGCCAAGGCGGCCTC
>CAZPAK010000018.1:4515-9445 GCA_964584605.1 uncultured Gammaproteobacteria bacterium | reverse complement strand
AAGAGACAGGAATATAACTGTTGGGCGTGTGACGCAAATTCTTTTCGTAGAAGGTTATCGGGTCGCGCCAGTCGGTGTTACGCCGAACGGTCAGGGCGGTGAAAAATGAAAAGTTAAAAATTAAAAATACCATAAAACCATAGAAAACGGTTCTTCTTAAAGAACCTTTCTTTATCGCCCCAAAAACAAAAGACGACAAAGAAAAAATGGCCAACCAGAATCCGAACATGGGCAGATAGAGCCAATGTTCGTACATCGGCCGATTGACAGAGATGATATTGGTCCGAGGCAACAAGATGATGGTACACCATAGCAAGCCAAAAGCGACCAAGCGGTCGCGCCTCCACAATTTGATTGAAGAGAAGGTAAAAAGACCGGCGACGAACAAGAATCCGGCCACCGGCCAAGAGAAGACAGAGGTCACTGGCGCCACCTCTCTGGCCATGTGCAAACCAGTTGGAACAAACAGCAGCTTCAAATAAGAAAGAGCCACTGAGCAAAAAGTCAAAAGCCTGGTCCAAACACTCGTATCATAGTTGCCGCCCAGCCGATGCTCAACCCCGGAGAGAATGTCATTGAAATTCAAAACGGTCAGGCGCAAAATAGCGTAAATCACTGAAATGGCGAAGAACGGCCAAAGTCTTTTCACCCAAGAAATAAGCATCTTTTTAAATCCGGTCTCGCTGTAAAAAATAAATTCGACCAAAAATAAAAGCAAAGGCAAAAACACCGCTTGCTCTTTAACCATCAGTGCCGCCGCAAAAAAAATCAAACTGCCGGCAAGAGCGCATGGCCTTTTTTTCTCTCGAAACAAGACATAGGCCCCGATAGCCAGCAAAGATAAAAGAGCCGACATCGGATCGCCGCGTCCGGCCGTATAAGTGACGGCCTCGGTCTGCAAAGGGTGAATCAAAAAAATCAAAGACGCCAAAAAGGAAAGCAAATAACCCCGGTCATTATTCAGTTTTTTAGCCAGCAAATATCCGAAGATGAAAAAAAGCAGCCAAGCATTGAAGATGTGAAAAAGCGTATTGGTCAGATGAAAGCCGATAGGATGCAAGCCCCACAACTTGTAATCCAGAGCAAAAGAAATCAAAAGCAAAGGGCGCCAATAATTACTGACCTGCCCCACGCCGGCTATTTCGTTCTCGGTGAAGAACTTATCGACCCGAAAGGACTGGACATAAACATTCTTGGTTATCAAGTCCTCATCATCCCAGAAGAATTCATTATTGAAGGAATTCAAATAAACGGCAAAACCGACAACTAGAAAAATAGTAAAAACTATTATTAATAAATTGGCTTTAATTTTTTCTAAAAACATTTTTTAGCTAACAAACGGCAGTGAGCAGCTATACAATTTGGTAAATAAACTTTATACATTAAAAACCAAACTACCAACTACTAACTACCAGCTGCCAAAAATCAATTACTCCTCCAACTCAAACTCCGCGATCGTCAGATTGCCCCTCTTCTCCACCTTGAAGTTGCGTTTTTCAAACATGGCCGCGACCACCTTATTGCCTGGCAGAAACTTGGTCCAAACCTTCTTGACTCCGCGATCTTTGGCCAATTCCAAAATGTAGTCCAAAAACTTGCCGCCCAAACCTTGCTTTTGCCAAGGGTCGGCGACGACAAAAGATAGATGGGCTGTCTCATTGTATGGATCGGAGGTCAAGCGCACCACGCCGATAAAAATCTTCTTGCCTTTGTCGATAATCTCGGCCGCCAAAGCGATCTCGCGGTCATAATCAATCTGCGTGAAACGCTCCAGCATTTCCTTGGTCACGCCCCTAAAAGGCGCCAAAAATCTCTGCTTTAAAGTCTCGGCCGATAAATATTTGAATAACTCTTCTTCCTGCGGCTCATCTTCCGGCTTAATCGGCCGGATAACGGCCTTCTTCTTGCTCTTTTTTAAGATAAAGTCGGTTTCATATTCCTTCGGATAAGGCGAAATAACCAAATGAGAATACGGCATATGCTTAACTCCCAAAACTTTTTCATCCAAAATAACCTTGGCGTCAAGAACGACGCCGCCCTTCTCATCAACGGCGAAAGGATTGATGTCTAGCTCTTTGATCTCCGGGAAATCGGTCACCAAATAAGCGAACTTATAAAGCAAAAATTGGATGGACTCGATGTCCACGCCCGGCATGCCGCGATAGCCCTCGAGCAATCTATACACCTTGGTGCTTTTGAGCATCTTGAGGGCCAAGGACATATTCAAAGGCGGCAGGCCGACTTTGGTGTCTTTAAAGACCTCGACGGCCACGCCGCCCATGCCAAAGACTATGGCCGGACCGAAGATTTCGTCTTTCTTGCAGCCGATCAAAAGCTCATAACGCTTCTTGGTCATAGCCTCGATGAAGACACCGTCGACCTTGGCCTTGGCCGCATATTTCTTGACGCTCGACATGATGTCCTTATAGGCCTTAGTGGCCTCGGATTTGCTGTGGATGTTCAATTTGACTCCGCCGACATCGGTCTTGTGCAGAATGTCCGGCGACAGGATTTTCATGACGACCGGAAAGCCGATGCTTTCGGCCAATTTCCCAGCCTCCTCGGCCGACTTGGCCCGGCCATTCTTGGCCACCGGTATCCCGTAGTTGGCCAACAACTCTTTAGATTCATCCTCAGTCATAACCGTACGGCCGGTTTCGGCCACCTTCTCGATCAGCTCGCGATTCTTTTCGGTTTTGGGCTTGAAGGCGTGCGGAATAGAGGCCGGGGTCTCTTTCAAGAACTCCAAACGCTTGGCATAACTATCGACATACATAAAAATATTGATGGCCTCTTCCGGGGTTCGGTAGATGGGAATATTCCCTTTTTCCAAAATGACGCGCCCCTCGGCCACATCGTCGCCTCCCATCCAGGAAGCGAACAAAGTCTTGCCTTTTTTATTCTTGATGGCCACGATCTCTCTGGCCACATCGGTCGGATTGGTCATCTCTTGCGGCGTCAAAATGACCAGGGCCGCATCCACTCCCTCATCAGCCAAACACAACTCGACCGCCTGACGATAACGCTGCGGATCGGCATCGCCCAAAATGTCCACCGGGTTGGAAGAGCTGGCCGAAGATGGTAGAAAGCTTTTTAATTTTTTAACTGTAGCCGGAGATAATTGCGCCAATCTTCCGCCGCGCAAGGCTAAGAAATCCGTAGCGATAACGCCCGGTCCGCCGGCATTGGTGATAACGGCCACGCGATTGTCTGCCGGCCGCTTCTGCATGGCCAAAGCCTTGGCCACATGAAAAAGTTCCAAAGCGCCGTCCACGCGAATGATTCCGGCGCGCTCGAAGGCGGCGTCATAGACCGCATCGTTGCCGGTCAAAGCGCCGGTGTGCGATTTGGCGGCGCGAGCGCCCTCATCGGTGCGTCCGACCTTCAAAATAACGATTGGCTTATGGCGCGAAAAGGCTCTAGCCGCCGACATGAACTTGCGCGCCTCTTTCAAGGATTCCATATAAACCAGAATACTCTCGGTATTCGGATCCTCACCGAAATAATCGATCAAATCGTGATAAGTGATATCACAGGCCGAACCAATGGAAACGAAATGCGAGAAACCGACATTGTTCTTGACCGACCAATCCAAAACCGAAGTGCACAAAGCGCCGGACTGCGAGATAAAAGCAATGTGCCCGGGCAAGGCCATCTTGTTGGCAAAACTGGCGTTAAGATTGATTGACGGCCTGATGAATCCGAGGCAATTAGGACCAATGATGCGCATGCCATAGTTTTTGGCCGTTTCTATAATCTGCTCGGTCATCGCCTGCCCCTTCTCGCCGACCTCATCGAAACCGGAAGAGATGATGATGATGCCGGAGACGCCGGCCTGGCCGCATTCTTCGACGATGCCGGGAACGGTGGCGGCCGGAGTCGAGATCAAAGCCAAGTCTATCTTGTCGGGAATATCGCCGATGCGCGGATAGGCCTTAATGCCCTGCACGCTCTCGCGCACCGGGTTGACCGGATAGATTATCCCCTGAAAACCGTTGCCAATCAAATTCTTCATCAAAGCGTTGCCCACACCGCCTTGGCGATCGGAAGCGCCGATGACGGCCACTGTTTGGGGATTGAATATCTTATCTAACTTCTTCTCTCTTTGGACGAAAATCTCGTTGTTCATTTTATTTGATTTTATTGATAACTGCTTATATTTTAACATACTTTGGGCCCCTAAAAAAGGCCTGTTTTAGGAATAAAAAACCACAGTCCGCCCAAGGCTGAACCATGGCAATAAGCCCAAGAATATCATTCTATCATCTTTTGGCCGCTTTCAAAACCCCCTCCAAAAGTAAAGGAAAGGCAAAATCCCCCTCGCCGGCATTCAAATGCTCTAAGCCGGACAGCGGGATAAATTCCGCGCCAAGGCCCTTAGAGAGGCGCTGGCCCATCGCAAAGGGCACGACCGGGTCGTCGTCGCTATGAATGACCGTGAAACTTTTGGCGCCCTTCTTCATCTTTTCATAGTCCGGCGGTACGGCGACGAAACTGTCCAATTCCGGAAAGCCGGGGTTGGCGTCGGCGCCCGCCACCAAAAAGACATCACCGACCGATTCGCCGTCTTTCAATGTTTCCAAATAACGCAAAATAGCGGCCGTGCCCAGGCTGTGCCCGACCAAGATTGTGCCCTTGTCAGGCCGGCCTACCAAACCTTTCAAAGTCTCGACCCATTCCCGGCATTCCGGCGCCTCGGTATTGGGCATCACCGGCACTTGCGCGGCCAACCCCCTTTTATTCAATTCTTCTTTGAGATAAGGAAACCAATTACAGTCCGGATCGGCCCCGTAGCCGTGGATAATGAAAATTCTTTTCATATATTATGTCATTCTAAATTAAGCGAAGCGATAAATAACAGTTTAAAATAGTTTTACTAAAACTGGATTGCTTTTTGCTTGCCAAACTTTAATCCAGACGGATTCCTCGC
>CAZPAK010000018.1:0-4415 GCA_964584605.1 uncultured Gammaproteobacteria bacterium | reverse complement strand
TCCTTTCGTCGCTTCGGAATGACAATGCTGGTCGTCATTCCGAAGGAAGCGAAGCAATAGATAATATCTTAAAATAGTTTAAAACTGGATTGCTTTTTGCTTGCCAAACTTTAATCCAGACGGATTCCTCGCTCCTTTCGTCGCTTCGGAATGACAATGCTGGTCGTCATTCCGAAGGAAGCGAAGCGACTGAGGAATCTGCTTGGCGTAAATTTTTCAATTCCTCTGAAAATCCAAGGACATCGGCTTCGCTCAAATCAGAGTCTTTGAATAATTGCTCAGATAAATCAAACATCTGCGGGTTCATACTTCTTATCAAGGCGATCTTTTTGCTGCGCCGCCAAGCTTTAATTTCTTTTTCCCGGAAAATAGCCGCTTCCGCACTCCCCCACTTTTCAAAAAATATTAAATATTTTAAATTATATTTTTTAGTGAACTTGGAACCGATTCCATTCTTATGTTCGATTATTCTTCTAACTATATTATTAGTCACGCCGGTATAAATGACTTGGCGATCATAATTGGATATTATATAGACATAAAAATATTTTTCCCTCCTCATAGCCAAAAATAATTTTATTGAAAATTGATTGCTTTTCACTTATCAAACCTTCGCCCAGACGGGTTCCTCGGTCGCTTCGCTTCCTCGGAATGACAATGCTGGTCGTCATTCCGAACCCTAGTGCCTTTTTCATAATCATATATAGTCCTTAAAATCTGACCATCACCAATCGGGTGCAATGAAAAATGAAGATCCTTTTTGTCTCTGCAACATATTTTAACATCTCTAATTAAAAAACTGTCCACTATTTTTATGGCTGGTATCTCAATTTCTCCATTCTTTAAAAAAATGTAAGATATTTTATCTTTACTCATACTCCATAAAAACAACAACTTAACTACTTATTCTAAGCAAAACTCCATCATTTAATCTTAGCACAAAACAAAGCCGCAGTCCTTTTTCACGAGGACTGCGGCTGAAATACAACACACCCCGCCCCTCGATAAACTCGGGGCACCCCTCTTGATAGAGGGGATTCAAACTGATGAAAAGGTGAAAAACGATTAAATCAACGCGCTGGTATCGCCGAGAGGCAAACCAAGCTCTTGGGCTTTCAAGACGCGACGCATGATCTTTCCCGAGCGGGTCTTAGGCAGCGTTTCCACGAAAGCTATATCCTTCATTACCGCCACCGGACCAATGGTTTTGCGCACATGAGCCTTAAGCTCGTCTTTTAATTTATCATCGCCAACCAAACCTTTTTTCAATATACAAAAGGCTTTTATGACTTCGCCCTTAACTGCGTCGGGAATACCGATAACTCCGCATTCCACCACCGAGGGATGAGAAACAAAAGCCGACTCAACTTCAGCTGTGCCGATTCTGTGCCCGGCAACTTTTAACATATCGTCGGTTCTTCCTTGAATCCAGAAATAGCCATCCTTATCCTTGAAACCGATGTCCCCGGTGAAATAGACGCCCTTGATCTCTTTCCAGTAAGTCTTGAGATATCTTTCAGGCGCATTGAAGACGGTGCGAATCATAGAAGGCCAGGGGTGCTTAATGACCAGATAGCCGCCCTTGCCGGCCGGCACTCTTTTGCCGGTCTTATCATAGATGTCGGCGATGATGCCCGGCAGCGGCTTAGTGGCCGATCCGGCCTTTAAGGGGGTGACCGGCAACGGCGAGATCATGTTGCAACCGGTCTCGGTCTGCCACCAAGTGTCCATGATGGAAAGTTTGCCCTTGCCGATATGTTTGTGATACCACTTCCAGGCCTCGGGATTGATCGGTTCTCCGACCGAACCCAGAAGGCGCAAAGTCGGCATAGCGTGCTTGTCCGGCCACTCATCGCCATAGCTCATCATGGCGCGGATCAAGGTCGGGGCGGTATAGAGAATGGTGACATTGTATTTTTCGACCAACTCCCAAATGTGGTCGGGGTTGGGCATATCCGGCACGCCCTCGTACATGACAGTGGTGATGCCGGCCATCAACGGACCATAAATGATGTAGGAATGGCCAGTAATCCAGCCCGGGTCGGCCGTGCACCAGAAGATATCGCTGTCCTTGATGTCCCAGACCCATTTCATGGTGCGCATCACGCCCACCGGGTAGCCGCCATGGACATGGACCACGCCCTTAGGCTTTGAAGTCGTACCGGAAGTATAGAGGACGAAGGCCGGATCCTCGCTGTCCATTTGGGCGCACTTGGCCTCCTCGCTCTTGCCTTTGACGAAATCGTCATACCAAACATCCATACTCGCGTTAAACGCGACCGGCTGATTATTGTTCTTGACGACAATAACTTTCTTGACGCTCTTGCATTTGGCCACAGCCTCGTCCACGACCTTCTTGAGGTCGATGGCTTTGCCGCGGCGCCAGGAACCGTCGGCCGTGAAGACAACCTTGGCCTTGGCATCCTGAATGCGGTCGGTCAAAGCGGTGGTGCTGTAGCCGGCATAAACAACGGAATGCATGGCGCCGATCTTGGCGCAAGCGATCATGGCGAAGGCGATCTCGGCGATGTTCGGCATATAGATGGCCACGCGGTCGCCTTTTTTGACACCGAATTCGCGCAAAGCATTGGCCAGCTTATTAACCTCGCGCGCGACTTCTTTATAGGTGAAGCGGCGCTCGCGGCCGGTCTCGTCGATGGAGATGATGGCGGTCTTGTTCTCTTTTTCGGTCCCCAAATGCTTATCAATAACATTGAAGGCCAGGTTGGTCTTGCCGCCGATATACCACTTGTAGAAAGGCTTCTTGGACTTGTCCAAGGTCTTGGTCCAGGGCTTGAACCAAGTAATGTCCTTGGCCGCTTCGTCCCAATACTTGACCGGATCCTTCTCGGCCTGGCGGATGAGCTTGGCCCAATCCTTGGCGTTGGCGTCTTTGACTAAAGCCTTGGAGGGCTGATACAGCTTCTGCGCGGTCAAAAGAACATCGGTCAGCTCGCGCTTCCCTTTTTTGGCCGCTTTCTTGGCGGCCGGCTTTTTGCTTGCCTTTTTTGCCATACTTTTATTTAAGAATATTAAAATCTCTTTCTCAATTCTTTTATGCCGACGAGCGATTTTTGAAAGGATGCGATATTCTGCGCCACACCCTGCGGCAGGCGGTCATTCTTCAATATCTCAATTTGGCCTTCCAAGGAAGCGATGAATTGGTCGAAGACCTTAAGCTCGGCCTCGGATGGACGATCGTCCAGATGGCCGGAAAGATTGGCCATAACCTCTTGCAAATCGTGCGGCTCGAGTGAAAGATAGAAGGCCGGCACATTGCGAATCTCCTTTTTGACCAAATGCTTTTCGCCATCTTCGCCTTGTTCGAAGGTCAGGCCGTATTTGATGCGCGCTCCGCCTTTTTGGGCCTTGCGGCGAATCTTCTCCTCCTTTCTTTCTTGGCCGCCGTGTTTGGTCTCGCCATGCACCTCGTCGAAAGCACAGGCCACATCACCGGTCTCTTTGTTGACTATTATATTGTCGACGCCGTTCTCGTAATCGTCGTGCTTGGAAGAGCGCATGACCACGAACTTGTCGCCCATCACCTTATGAAAAATGACGGTCACGGCCTTCTCCAGCAGCGCCGGATTGGAAGCCTCTCTTTTTTCTATGAACTTGCCGACGATTTTGTCGGTCAACTCCTGCCCCTCTTCAGTCCAATGATACTGATCCTTATAGAACTGCCGGGTGCGGTCATTGGTGGCCGCGCTCCATTCCAATTCCTTGTTCTTGGCCATTCTCGCATCGTCCTCGATGTCCTCCTCACCATAAACGACCTCCCAACGCCGCGAATCCACGGTCGAATCCTGATTCAAAACATCCTCCCCCAAATCGGAATTGACCTTCAAAGCCAGCTCGCCCATCAGGCGGTCGAGCTTTTCTTTCGGTCTTTCAGCCCTTTCCATGGACGGCATTTGTTCGAACGACATATCTCCAGAGAAAACACTCATTCATTCCGAGCGATTTGAAGATTCGTAGCGTTTTTTAAGAACGCCCGGAATCTTCCATAAGCGAGGGGTGAATGGGTGTTTTGTAAATATCACTTTTCTTTTCCGTGTCTTAATGTAATTGATATTATAGCAAATATCAGCCACAACAGCAAAACAAAATTAAGGTTGACATAAGAAAGAACCATTCTTGGAAAGGCCAATTCTAAAAGCGTCAGAACCACAAGGAATGAGGTCAGGGCATAGAAACTTTCCTCTACGATTTTATTCACGCTGTTCTTCATAATTTCAATTCTGAATTTTGAATTTTCAAAAAATTTTTAATTGTTTAATTTTTAATTTTAAAATTAAGATTTTTTCAAAATTCAAAATTTTAAATTCAAAATTCTTCTTATCTTCTCCCACAAACTCACCCCTTCCAAATCCACCTTGATGCTCTTTATCAGGACACCCTGCCCTGTGCCATCT
>CAZPAK010000017.1:0-9737 GCA_964584605.1 uncultured Gammaproteobacteria bacterium | reverse complement strand
GGGGTAGAGCAGCTGGCAGCTCGCCAGGCCCATAACCTGGAGGTCGCGGGTTCAACTCCCGCCCCCGCAACAAACAATCCTTCAATCGGCGGCAAGCCGATCGAAAGAGGCCGAGGTAGCTCAGTGGTAGAGCATGCGACTGAAAATCGCAGTGTCGTGAGTCCGATTCTCACCCTCGGCACACGGGTGCTTTCGTCCGGTATCTTTTTCCTACTGCAACTTTAAAAATCAGGCTATAATCTTTCTATTTTTCTCACCGTATACATATACGGCTCGAAAACAGCGAAAGATTCTATCTCTGATTTTTCAAGTTTCGTAACGGAAACGATGCCGGACGAAAGCACTATTCAAGCTTTTTTGATGGACAGATTATCCATTGAAAATAGTTTTTCGCCAAAACAGCTGCTTGGCGGGAAGACAAAGCAAGGCGAATCAACGGGGTATGGCCTAATTGGCTATGGCGCCTGCTTTGGGAGCAGGAGGTTCTGGGTTCAAGTCCCAGTACCCCGACAAAGTTTTTAATCATAATTTAAAGATTGAAATTAGCGCCGCGCGTCATGCGCCGCGCATCATGCATTTATATGCCGAATATAAAATCAGCCAAAAAAGAGTTGAGAAAGGGCTCTAAGAGAAGGGTTTATAACCTGGACATCATGGGCAATCTCAAGGATTTGATCAAAAAAAGCCGCAAGGCCATCGAAGCCAAGGATCCCAAGGCCGCAGAGTTGGTGGCCAAAACACTAAAGGCCTTTGACAAGGCCTCTCAAAAGGGGGTGATCAAAAAGAACACCGCCTCTAGAGGAAAATCAAGGTTGTCGCTCCGCTTGAACAAGATCAAAGCTTCCAAATAATCAAAAACACCCGCGGCCTTTGCCGGCGGGTGTTTTTGATTGTCTTTTTTTATGTTATAATATATAAGAGGGGGCGCCATTTTTTTTAGAAGGCGAGACGATTTTTTTAAAATTAAAATAAAAAACAAGGAGTCATGAAAAAAACAAAAATCCTTTTATTTTTGTCGATCGTGGCGGTGGCGAGCCTGATTCTTGCCAACCCACAGAGCAAAACGCTCGAGGCCGCATCATCGGCCGATAATCCGGCCTATTTCGGCCTGGACCTTAGCCGCTACGACAGCGCCTCTCTCAACGACCTGACCTTGGTCGCTTCCCGTTCGTACAAGCCGGCCAAGTGGCAGGACGCCAAGGCCGGACGGGTCAGTTTTGTCATTCCCTCCCGTTTGCCGATAACGAGCGGCGGAGCGGATAAGGACAAAGCCAGCATCGTCTATGCCTTGATGGACGGCAAAAGCGTGAAATGCGAATATGTTTCGGCCAAGGGCAAGAAAGACAAGGTTCTGTTCTATGATTTCAAGTCCTGTTCCAATGGTTTGAAAGCCGGCGATCGCGCCGATGCCGTGTCTTTCAATCTGCACATCTTTCGGGGCGATAAGAAGCAGGGCGCCACAACAGTCACTTTGGTTTTGAAGTCTTTTATTTTGCCTGACACTAACCCGGCCTATGAGGGATTGGATTTAAGCCCTTACACCAACGATGTTATCAACGACCTGACCTTGGTCGCTTCCCGTTCGTACAAGCCGGCCAAGTGGCAGGACGCTGAAGCCGGAAAGACAAGTTTCATCCTTCCTTCCCGCCTGCCGATAACGAGCGGCGGAGCGGACAAGCGAAAGGTCCAGCTGACTTATGTCAAGGCCGATGGCAAGAAAGTGACCTGTTCTTATCAAGGGGTCAAAGATAAGAATAGGTTGGATTTTCCTTTTTATAATTTCTTAAAATGTTCCAACGGCTTGCTTCCTGGAGATAGGGCCAACGCTTCTTCTTTGACTCTGCATATAGACAGCGGAGACAAGAAAGACGGGCAAACCGTCGTCACTTTGACATTGAAGGTTTTCGCCGATGTTCCGCCGGCTCCGTCGATAGTCTCTTTCGACATCAAAGACTCTGTCACCGGGTCGGATGAATTGAGCGGAGTCGCCGGCGTCGATGTTTCGGCGGTGATAGAGAATCAGTCTTCCGTCGAAGGTTATTATCTATCTGAATATGCCGATTCCCCAGATTTGAACGGTTCTTTTTGGCAGACCGCTCTGCCTTCCCAATATTCTTTCGTTTCAGGAGATGGCGATAAGGTCTTGTATCTTTGGATAAAGTATCAGTTGGGCATGAAGTTGCTGTCGGCCGAGGATGGGATATTGGTCGATTCTACCGCTCCCACGGCCTTGATATCGCCTTTGGATGAGGAATATCTGGCGACCGGATTTGAGGTTTCTTGGTCCGGGGACGACGGATCGGTTGGCAGCGGTTTGGTCTCTTATGAAGTCGAATATCGCGTTTGCATCGACGCTTCTTGCGCCGGAGGGGATTGGCAGGATTGGCTGAATACCGATTCCGCCGCCGCCGTCTTCGAGCTTCCGCTCAACCCCGGCGATTATATAAGCTTCCATGTTCGTGCCTCTGATTTGGCCGGAAACATCGGCGATTGGAGCGAAGCGGTGACGACTCGGATCAAGCCGGAGCCGCCCGCCGTCATCAGTTCCTTCAAGATCAGCGATCTTAGCAGCAATAGTTCGGTCTGCACCAATGAGAATACGGTGGGTATCAGCGCCGTCATCGAGAATCAATCATCGGTAGTCGGTTATTATTTGACGGAGATTTCCGCCAAGCCGGCCTTGAATGGCGATTTTTGGCTCGATCAAATGCCGTCCAGCTATGTCTTCTCTGCCGGAGATGGCTCTAAGGTTCTTTTCCTTTGGGTCAAATATCAATCAGGCAACAAGGCCACTTCTTCCGGGGCCTCCATCTTGCTCGACACTACGGCACCGCTGGCATCTATGAATGCCCTGAATAGCGAGTATTCCGACACCGGCTTCGAAGTCAGTTGGTTCGGAGACGATGGCGCGGTCGGGAGCGGAATCGGTCGTTATGTGGCCGAGTATAGGGTTTGCCAGGATCTGTATTGCGATGGCGTGTTTTGGAAGCAGTGGGTCTCCACCACCGCCGAGAGCGTCGTTTTCTCCGAGCCGGTGGCGCCGGGAAACCACATCTTCTTCAAGGTCCACGCTTATGATGCGGCCGAGAACGAAGGCGATTGGAGCAATGAGGTCGGTACTTTCATAAAGCCGGCGGTCACCGAAGTCCAAGCTATAACCGATCTGTCGACCAATGTGGTCGTCAACGCCATCGGAGAGGTCAAGGCTTATTGGTCGGCCCCACAAATGCCGGTCTATGCTCCTGGAACTCGTTATGAGATAAGGTATTATACTAAGAGCAACCAAGGCATTCCTTGTGATTTGGAGGCTAGATGGGATTCTTCTCTGCTCTTGCCGAGCTATCTCACCCCCACTCCATCGCCCATCCCCGGAGTCAGGCAAGAGGTCATTATCGATGGCCTCTGGCCGGGAGCCCCTGCTTGCATAGGAATAAAGACCTTTGACGGCATCTCTTGGTCGGTTCTGTCCAATCAATTGGATGTTTGGGTCAATTTGCCGCAAGAAGAGATGTATGTCGATCAGGCTCAGACTTTGTGCGATGAGCCTTGGGCCGATTCCGATCAGCCGGGAGGAGCTTATTTCGCTCAAAGCTTCTATCTTTATACCGACAGCATCAGGGCCATTTCGCTCAAATTCGCTTCCACTGACCCAGAAGAGGGAGTTATCTACGGCATAAGATTGTGTAAGGGTTTGCCGGTCTCAGCGCCGGGAACAGACGCTTCGGCCGACTGGAACTGCGACAATCCCGGCCAGCAATTCTTGAGCCAGATAGATTTCCCCCAGGAATATCTCCCGCAGCTCAATGGCCCGCAATCTCCTTTGGCCACCAACTTCATTCCGTTCACTCAGACAGGCTTTGAGCTTGGAGGCGATCAAGCTTTCATGGTCATCCATGCCTATAAGGTCAATTTCTGCGGTTATCGCGGGGAGGACGACCCTTATGATGCCGGCGAAGCTTATAACGACAGAGGCATCAAGGATTTTTTCTTTGAGATCTTCTCCATCTACTAAAGGAATTTTTGTCGAAAAGCGGCTCTTACCCAAGGGCCGCTTTTGTTGACAACGAAGATTGAGCCTATGCGCAAGTTTTTTTTATTGCCACCGATTATTTTAGCGGCCTTGTCTTTACTTTTGGCGTGGCCTTCTTTGGGTCTTCGAGCCGATGAACCCAGTCTGAAACTTTGTTTCTTGGATGTCGGCCAGGGCGATGCCGCCTTGATCAGGACTCCTTATGGGCAGAACATTCTGATTGACGGCGGTCCGGACAAAAGAATATTGGAAGAATTGGCCGCCTGCCTGCCTTGGTTCGAAAGAAGGGTTGATTTGGTGGTTTTGACCCACCAGCACGATGACCACTTGGGCGGACTGTTGGAGGTTTTTGATAGATATCAGATTGACAATGTCATCTACAGTTCGGCCTCCGGGTCTCCGGCCCTGGCCGACGCTTGGCAGAGGGCGCTGATCTCGGAAGGGGCGGAGACGGAGAAACCCTCTCTCCGTGAAAGAGTGGTGTTTGGTCCGTCTTGTGAGCTTAAAATAATCAATCCGGCGTATTTTTATTCCGGCAAGGATTTGAACGAGTATTCTTTGGTCTCGATATTGGATTGCGGCCGTCGAATCGTCTTCATGGGCGACGCCGGCAAGCCGGTCGAGGATTGGCTTTTGAAGAACGAGCCGAACCTGTCGGCCGATGGGTTGAAGGTGGGCCATCACGGGTCGTTGTCCGCTTCGGGCGAGGATTTCTTGAAGGCCGTCGGCCCGACTTGGGCCGTCATATCGTCGGGTAAGGGCAATCGCCATGGCCTGCCCAAGGCCGAGGTCGTTCGGCGCCTGGAAAGGGTCGGTGCCAGCGTTCGTCGTACCGACGAGGAGGGAACGGTGGAAGTTGAATGGCGCGGTCCTTGATGTTTTCGCTTTAAAGGAATAAGATGTAAGGTCCTTTGAAAACAGAGTGCTCGACAACATCAGCAGCAAGGAGACTTTCGGCTATGTCAGTATTTTTTCTAAGAGGGAGCGTGGAGGATGAGATTGGTTTTGACCACCGTGAAGTATTTCGGGAGAATTGCGGCCTAGCGGCCGCGATCAACCTTCCCGGCGCGTCGCACCTGGTCGGACAGATGATAACCACCATCGAAAAGAGGGGTGAGAGGGGTGGAGGAGTGGTTTCGCGCCGCGAAGGCAGATTATATCATCGGCGCCGCATAGGTCCGTTCTCGATCCAATTCCGAGAGTTCGATCAAAAGCGATTTCGCAAAGAACTTCCCGGTCATACGGCCATCGGACATTGCCGCTACGCCACCAAGGGCGACCCTGATTTCGTGGCCAACGTCCAGCCGCTGACCGTGGTCGAGTCGAAGTATGGCCCATTCGCCATCGCCCACAATGGGACGCTGGTGAATGCCGAGGAGATCAAGAAGGAGCTGATAAAGGATGGTTGCGCCTTCAATTCCACGTCCGACACCGAGATATTGATCCATTCGATCCTGGATTCGGGAGAGAAGACTTTGGAAGAGGCGATAATCTTCACTTTGAGGCGGATCCAGACTTCCTATTCCCTTCTGATCATTTCGCGCGACAAGGTTTTCGCCATCCGCGATCGTTTCGGCGTCAGGCCGTTGTCGATCGCCAAGATCGGCGATGGCTACTTGGCCTGTTCCGAGACCGTGGCCTTCGACCAGTTCCCGGAAGCGGAGTATTGGCGCGATGTGGAGCCGGGGGAGATGGTCGTCTTTCAGCGACGCAAGAAAGAATCTCGCAGCGTGTGTTATGCCGAGGCCGAAGAGATGTTCTGCATCTTCGAGAGCATCTACTTTTCCAATCCGCGTTCGCGCAAGAATGGGTTCTTCCATGAGGACTTCCGCCGCCGCATAGGCATGCGCTTGGCCTTTTCCATCAGCAAGCACTTGGCGTCGGAAGAGATTCCGCCGCTGATCGTCCCAGTCTTGGATTCCGGTAAGTATTTCGCCGAGGGGGTGGCCAAGGGATTGGTCAAGCTCTTATTCGATGAGAAGAGATGGAATTTCGACGACATGTACGAAGAGGTCTTTCAGCGGGCGCACGGTCCATTGGGAGGGCAGACGCGCTCTTTCACGGCCGTCAGCACCGAAGAGAGGATCGCTGTCGTCTTGAAGAAATTGAATCTGAAGAAGGAGGCGGTCAAAGGCAGGACGGTGGTCGTCGTCGACGATTCCATCGTTCGAAGCAACACGGCGAAGATCATCGTGAACATGCTCAAACGCGTCGGCGCCGCCAAGGTGATCGTGGTGATAGGCTTTCCGCCGATCGTCGACATCTGCCCCAACGGCATGGACTTTCAGACCAGAAGGCAGTTGATAGCCTTTTCCAGGTCGGAGGAGGAAATAAGGAAACTGATCGGTTGCGACATTCTGTCGTACCTGTCTCCGGAGGAGCTGCTCGAGGTCGTTAAAGAGACTTATGGTTGCGGGATTTGCGGCGGCTGTTTCGGCCACCGCTATCCAGTGGCGCCCAATAGGGTCAAGGATTAGTTCTTTTTCAAGGTTTCATCGTTTATCTGGCGATGGGACCTTTTTTATTGCCTTTTTCTGGTGAATTGTTATAATAGTATAAACCGCCGCCTGCGATGGGGTGGGTATTTTTTAACCAATATCAATATGGCGAACATTTCCAGGGAAAGGACTTTGGTCATAGTTAAGCCCGACGGAGTCCAGCGTTCTTTGGTCGGAGAGATAATACAGCGCTATGAAAGGACCGGCTTGAAATTAGTGGCTATGAAGATGGTCAGGCCGGACGAAGACTTCGCTCAAAAGCATTATTACGAGGTTGGCGGCGATGAATGGTTGGAGAATGTGGGTGCCAAGGCTCGCGTGGCCTATGAGAAGAAGGGTATGCAGTCTCCGTATGCCACCAACAAAGACAACGGTTGGGCGGTTTTGAAGTCCAACGCCAAATACCTTTCCTCCGGACCGGTCGTCTGCATGGTCTGGGAAGGCAATCAGGCCTGCGCCCTGGTGCGCAAGATCACCGGTTCCACCGAACCGCTGTCTTCCGATGTCGGCACCATCCGCGGCGACTTCACTCTCGATTCCTATCAGTTGGCCGATGTCGATCAGCGTAGCGTCCGCAACTTGATCCACGCTTCCGGCAACCCCAAAGAATCGGCCAAAGAGATATCGATCTGGTTCAAGGACGAGGAATTGCAGGACTACAAGAGCATCCAGGAGAGGATATTGTACGATGTCGATCTGAACGGCATACAAGAATAGGCTTATTTAGACCGCGGCTCGCTTGAACGGGCCGCGGCTTTTTAATATTGGGGTCAGGTCTTGAGATTGTTGTTAAAGAACAAAAGGCCCCCTGTTTTGAAGGGCCCTCCTTGAGCTTCGCCAATGCTTATATTTTACACCTTGCGGATGAGCCGGGTTAATTGACTTTTTAAGCCTTTTTTGCTAGAATGGCAATATGTCAAAAATAAGCGCGAAAATTATCATTTCCGGGATTATCACCATTATCGACGATGGTCGATTTGATAGCGCTTTGCCAGGCATCTAGGAAAATTATCGGAATATCGATAAGAAGAGCCGCCTCCAAAGCGAAGGCGGCTCTTTGTTTATAGCTCTTTGATAATAAAAAGGATCGTTCAATAAACTATCAGACTAAGGAGGTTTGATCATGGGTTATGGTAAATTGAGCGTTTTGGAAACGACTTTCCGCGACGGCTTGCAATCGGAAACGATTGACTCCGTCGGCTTGAAGGATTCTTTGGAGGCCATCAAGCTGCTGGATTCCTTGGGCTTCGAATATCTGGAATTAGGTTTCGCTGTTTCCAATAAAGGCGATCGGGAGCGATTGCAAGAGGCTCTGAAGCTCGGCTTGAGGAGCAAGGTGGCGGCTTTCGGCCGGACAGCTCGTTCTGATGCCGAGGCCATTCTGGCTTTAGGCGTCGGGGTCGGCGTGCTGGTCGGCAAGAGCCGCTTGAGCGATGTTCGAAATGCTTTGGGCAAGACAGCTGATGGCTATCTGCGCGAGGTTGAGGAATCGGTCCGCCTGCTGGTTGAGGCTGGCCGCGAGGTCATCTTTGATGCCGAGCATTTTTTCCAGGCGCTGGCCGAAGATGACGATGGTTTCGCCATACATCTTTTGCAGGCCGTTTTCGACTCCGGCGCTTCTTGGTTGGTGTTCTGTGACACTAATGGCAAGCTGGCGACTGGCAATGTCAAGAAGTTCATACATTGGGCTGGAAGATATGTGCCTTTAGAAAGGATTGGCGTCCATTTCCACAACGATCGGGGCCGGGCTTTGGCCAACGCGGAAGCGGCTTGGGCGGTCGGCATTCGGCATTTTCAGGGAGTGTTCGGCGGTTTCGGCGAGCGGGCCGGCAATCTGGATCTTTCGACTTTGCTGCCCAATCTGGTTTTGGACAGCGGTTGCGCTGATGTCGCTCCGGAAGTTCTGCGCCGTTTCACTCCGACCTATCATTCTTTGTGCGCGACGCTCGGACTGTCTCCCGATAATCATCGCCCCTATGTCGGCAGGTCGGTTTTCTATACTGAGGCCGGCATGCATGGCTCAGGAGAACTTAAAGATGCCGGCAGCTATTCTCATGTTGATCCCAAGGTGGTCGGCAACGAAGTTCGCTTCGGAGTCACCGAGCTTTCCGGCCGGGCCAATTTAGTCATCAAAGCCCGGGAGCTGGGAGTCGAATTGCCCGCCGATCGCTTGCCGAGGTTGGCCAAGGAGTACAAGAAATTGAGCGATCGCGGCGTCAGTTTCGGCCGCGCCGAGGCCTCTTTTCATCTTTGGCTTTTGAAGGAGCTGGGCCTTTTTGAGTCACCCTTCGAATTCTTGGACTGGCGGATCATCGACGAACGCCTGCCGGGCCACAAAGCTAAGTCCGAAGCCAGTTTGCGCCTGAAGATCGGCCAAGAGGAGACCCTCTTCAGCGCGCGCGGGGATGGGCCGGTCAATGCTTTGGAAATGGCTCTGCGCCGTTCTTTGGTCAAGAATTTCCCAGTTTTGGAGAGCGTCCGCTTGGCCGATTTTTCCTTGAAGACCGTGGACATGCAAAAGGGGTCGGCGGCGGTCGTTCGCATCCGCTGCGACTTCTCTGACGGCGATAGGTCTTGGACCACGATCGGCGTGCGGGAGGATTTCATCGACGCCGCCTGGGAGGCCCTGCTCGACGGCTATCTTTACAAGATCTTTTTGAACCGCGCCTGATTTTTTATCGGTCGCGAATCGCTTGCCTGCTTTGCTGGGCAAGCGATTTTTTATTAGTCAAAAACCGCCGGCTTCAGCCGGCGTGTGCGTTTAGAGGCGTAGCCCGCGGTATAATAAAATCACCTCAACTAGAAAGGAGGTGATTTATATTAACACGAGGTTGTATCAACTCGACCACTGTACTTACCGCTGCGGATTCCATTTGGTGTGGATTTCAAAATACAGAGGCAAGGCAATGGCCGATAGATTCATTAAAGCAGAATTGTCTAGAATTTTCAAACAAATCTGCCGATGGAAAAAGTTGCAGTTCTATGCTCAGCATATTGGCGATGAACATATTCATTTGTATGTCGGCATACCGCCAAAGTATTCCATTGCTTATGTCGTTGGTGTTCTGAAAGGAAAATCGTCAGCTTGGCTCAAAAAGAAAACCAAGAAGATTCCTCAAGGCAGTTTCTGGGGTAGAGGCTATTATGTTTCCACCGTCGGTTTGGATGAAATTGCCATCAAACGCTATGTTGAGAACCAACAGCATCAT
>CAZPAK010000016.1:0-10063 GCA_964584605.1 uncultured Gammaproteobacteria bacterium | reverse complement strand
AAACATCGACGCAACGGAAGCCATAGCTCGAAAAGTTGGCCTTCTGATCCACTGCATCGGTGGCCGCCACGCCAATGACCATATTATCATCTCCTTCACTGCAAGCGGGATACATCGGAGTGTCGTTCAGATCGTAGCCGGCGCCTTGATCGCTCTCGTTGCCGGCGGCGGCCACCATCAAAATGCCGGCGGCATAGGCCCGTTTGATGGCCTCATACAAAGATTTGCTATAATCGAAGCCGACGAAACTGAAATTGATGATATCGGCCTTATTGGCGATGGCATAATCGATCGCCCTCACCACTTCGTTGGTCCTGCCCGCCCCTTGGTCGTCCAAGACTCTGAGCGGCATTATCTTCACATTCCAAGAAATGCCGGACACTCCGCTTTGATTGTTGCCTACGGCTCCGATGATGCCGGCCACCAAGGTTCCATGCATTATTCCCGACTCATTGAAACCATCTTCGAATTTAGGCGAGGGGTCGGGCACATTGCCTATGAAATCCCAGCCATTGTAATCGTCTATGAACCCATTGCCGTCATCGTCTTTGTTGTTCCCGGGAATCTCATCTTCGTTAATCCAGATATTCGGATAGAGGTCAGGATGCTTGATTTGAACGCCTGAATCGATCACGGCCACGACCACGCCGGGTGTTTCACGAATCTTGTCCCAAGCATAGGGAGCGCGAATCTTATCCAGATACCATTGCTTGTTATAATAAGTGTCGCTGGGCAGAACCGAGGCTCGATAAGAGAAATTGGGCTCTGCGTATTCCACTCCGGGCAAAGAAGAATATCTAGACAACAGCGAATCCAGGCTCTCCCCATCATCGGACTTCACTAAGATCGGTTCTTTGGAGTCTTGATATTTGACCAATATCTCAGGAAACGCCCCGCTGGCGGCCTCAACCGGGAACGGCCTTGCCCAAAGCAAAGACATCGATATCAGGGCTATCGAAAAATATGATAAAAAAACATTTTTACATGCTTTCATAATGATTAGATTATATCATAATTGAAAAGCGCTTGCCAACTTGATTTTTTCAACAAAATCAAGCTTTTAAGGACAAAAAAACGGCCACGACCGCAACATGGGCGGATGGCCGGATCGTTGAAGACGGCTTTTTACGACAAGAGTTCCTTCAATGTCTCTTTGGCGCATTTCTCCCAAGAGAAATCCTTGGCCCTGGCCAGTCCTTTATCGGACAATTCTTTGCGTAGATCCTTGTCGGTCAGAAGCTTGGCTATGACTTCGGACGCCTTCTCCTTGTCGTTGGGATCGAAGAATAAGGCGGCATCGCCGACCACTTCTCTTAAAACCGGAATGTCGGAAAGCGCGGCCGGCAGGCCGCAATTCAAAGCCTGCAGGGCCGGAATGCCGAAACCTTCATAAACTGAAGGAAAGATGAAAGCGGTCGCGCCGTTGAATATATAGGGCATATCGGCTTCCGGCACCCAGCCGGTGGTCACGACCTCTGAAGACAGGCCATATTGATGGGTGAGATACTTGACTTCGTCATAGCCGAAACTGGCGTCGCCGACCAAGACCAGCTTCTCCTTTATGCTATGATCCCTGTTTTTGGCTTTGGCGAACGATTCGATCAAAAACGGTGTGTTCTTTTTCCTTTCCAGTCTTCCGGTGTAGAGCAGATAGGGCTTTCTTATGCCGTATTTCCTCAAAACCTCATCTATTTTGCCTTCAGAGTCTATTTTCTTGTATATCAAGTCATTGAAGCCATTGTGAACGACCTTGATCTTGCCGCTGCGGCAAATAGTCTTCGAATCGCATTCATAGGCCTTGATTATCTGCTGGCGGCTATGATTGGAAACGGTGATTATCTTGTCGGAATGTTTGAGCGAATAGACGGTTGACCAATCCAAATAATCCAAAGCGTTGGCTGAATATCTCCCCAAGGTGAAAAGACGAACCAAAAGACCGACGGCCATCTTGGCCAAACGGCTCTGAATCGGTCCCAGCCTCTTCCTTTCAAAGATGTAGCCGGCCCCGCGCTCCCTGAATGAAACATCATGAATGGTGTTGACCGTCTTCCTGCCGCGAAAGAGAGGCAAGCTGTGGGCGGGCACGAAAAGGATGTCCGGTTTGTGCCGAATCATCTCAAAAGACAGGCGTCCCAAGGTCCACAGATACGGAAACGGCCATCTCAAGATACTGCCCTTGAAATTGCCGTGCGGACTCTTGATCACCTGATAACCCCTTCCGTCATAGACCGGCTCGTCTCGGCGGCCCTCATCCTCGATGCCGAGCTTGGTCAAATCCAAAAGCCCGCCTCGCAAAGGGGTGTCGCTGTAAAGTATGTATTGGTTCTCGGCGTCAAACTGAGCGAAATACTTGATCAAATAATAAGAATACCATTCGGTGCCGCTCTTATGCTCACGGTTGGCGCGGGAAGCGTCTATGCCTATGATCATAAATCCTAAATCCTAATTTCTAAATCCTGAATAAAAAAGGGATTTAAAAATTTATTTTGTCGCCAAAATGGATCGCTTATAAGAATCCAAATTGTCCAAAGCGATGCCGGTCCCCTTCGCCACGCACAGCACCGGCTCGTCGGCCACATAGACCGGCACGCCGATGGTGCGGGAGACCAATTGATCTATGTTCCGGAGCTGAGAGCTGCCGCCGGACATGACGATGCCCTTATCCATTATATCGGCCGCCAACTCCGGAGAGGTCTCATTCAAGGTCTTCTTGACGGAAGCGATGATGCCTTCCAATTCGTTTTGGATGGCCTCGGTCACATCATCGGAAATGACACTGATGCTCCGCGGCAGCCCGGTCACCACATCGCGGCCGCGAACTTCGACATTCAGCTTGTTCTTGAGATACAGAGCCGAACCGACGCTTATCTTTATGTCCTCGGCCGTCCTCTCTCCAATCGAAAGATTGTATTTGCGGCGAGTGTGCTCGATGATGGCCATGTCGAATTTGTTGCCGCCGATCTTGACCGAATTGACCGATACGATGCCGCCCAAAGATATGACCGCCATCTCGGCCGTTCCACCCCCGATATCGATGATCATGTGGCCGGAAGACGAACCGATCGGTATGTCGGCGCCGATGGCCGCGGCAATCGGCTCTTTGATGATATAGGCCGCTCTGGCTCCGGCGCTGATCGTCGCCTCGATGACGGCGCGGCGCTCGGTCGAAGAGATGCCGGCCGGGACGGCCACCATGACTTCGGGGCGAAAGATGCGAAAATTGCCGATAGTCTTGTTGATGAAATAACGAAGCATCGCCTCGGTGGTGCGGTAATCGGCGATGACCCCGTCCTTGAGTGGCTTGACGGCTATGATGTTTTCCGGAGTCCTTCCAAGCATCTCCTTGGCCTCGTTGCCCACGGCCAAAATCTTGCGATCGTCCATGGAGACGGCCACCGCTGACGGCTCATTGACCACTATTCCTTTTTTTGGCAGATAGACCAGGGTCGAAGTCGTCCCAAGGTCGATGCCGATGCTTCTTATGAACACTGCGCTTCAGTTCTAATCTTTCAATTATGGAGAATTGAAAAAATAAAAACTTTAATTTTTAAAACCCACCAAAAACTCCTTGTCGGCGGAAAGGTCCGTTGACCAAATCAAATTATTCTGTCCTTTCTTCTCAGCGTTGGCCGGGTCATATGATTTTACTCCTGTACCGACATCAAAGTCAATCTTGACCTTGCTTAGACGGCTTCCGGCTTGTTTTTGAATATAAAGCTGATATTCGCCATTTTTTATTTTATCATCGATATAGGCCGGCAATTTATACTCAAAGACAGCTTGACCGCTGGTGCCGGCCTTGATGTTGAAGAAAGCGCCAAAGACGGCTTTACCCCCTTCCTCCCCAACTTCAGCCTTCCCCTTGGCAATGCCGGAAATCTTGATCAAACGGCTGCCGCTCGGAGCATAGACCCTAGTATATGTCTTATAGTCATCGGTGCGCCAATCTATCTTTCCGCCATGGGCATAGTTCAAGGTGAGTTTGGCATACAGACCGTCAACTCCGCGCCTGACTTGATAATCGGCGGTCTTGACCACCACCGCGTCGCTCTTACGCGCCCCGAGATTGGCATCGACCGCCAGCCAATAGTCGCCGGAGGCTTCTTTTATCTCTCCGCCCATTCCCATCTCCTTGACCAGGCCATTCAAATATTCGTCCCTAAGATAGACTTGCAGATCGCGAGCCGAGGCGGAAAGCGACAGCTGGCCGAAGGCTTCCGGCCAGCGAAGGTACGGAAGGTCGAAAAGCCTGACTTTGATCTCCTCTAAAATGCTGCCGATGACTTCCTTCCTCTCCCAAGAAGATATGTTCTGATTGACATAATCCTGCTCGACCTTGTATTCCAGAAGCTCAGTGAAATTATTTTTATCATAGGTCTCCCCCGCCACCGTCACCGGGCCGATTATGCCCAACAAGGGCTTGACCAAGGCCGGAGTGATGCCGATGACTCCGTTGAACTCGCCTGAAAAATCATTGATCTGGTCCTTGGGCGGTAGCAAAGAATCCTCCTGGTCGTAAAACCAAAGGATCTGCTTGGCGGCCGTCGGCCAATCCGGAGACCAATTGGAATCGCGCATATACCACTTGTTGTTCAGATAGAGTTTGATCGGGTCGGGAGGCGTCAAGCTCAACTTCCTGCCGGCCTCCACCGGCATGTCCATATGATAGATGTCGTGGGTGTCGAAACGGACTATGTCTCCGGAGTCAGTCTCCAAAATACCATAAGTGCCTAAGAAACCGCCGGTCGGGCGGAGCTCGTCGCTGTTCTGGAACAGCACCAAAAAGGCCGATGACTTGGGATAACCGGATATCTCCGGCAAAAGCTCGCTGGCCAAAGACATCTGCCCCAAAAAGACAATGGTCGATCTAACCTGCCCCTTAGCCTCATCGATCTTAGCCTTGAGCGGCGAAAGAACGCCGCGGCCGGAGACGCGATCCAGCTCCAAGAGAGCCAGCTCCAAATTGGCCTTGACGCCATTCAGCTCAGGCCCTGATTCATAAATCAACTTCAAAAGACTTTGTTTCTCTTCTCTGCTGAACTCGGTGAAATTGGCCCCTTTTTGTCCGGATATGACATTTTTGAATTCTTGGCCGATCAGAGCCGATTTCTCCATTGACAGACTGATCAATTCCAAGCCCCTCAATAAGCGCTCGATATCGGCCAGCTCATCATCGGCCAGCTTGATTCTTTTTAAAAGGAAGTTGTCCCTCAACTTCTTGATTTCTTCGAGCAGGTCGGAAAAATAAGCGGCAGCTGATTGGGAATCGCTGAGCATCTCGTCAAAATTCTGCAACTTGGCCGAAAGCAACGATTTTTCCAAACTGTCCTTGCCGGACATGGCCAATCCATAAACGCCTCGATACTTCCAAGCCATGATGCCGCCGAAAAGCAAAGCCGATATCAAAGCCAAAACCAGCGACCAAAGGATGGCCTTGGCGATCAAAGGCAGCCAATTCCTCTTTTTCTTGTGGTGCAAATAAAGGTGATCGATCAAATCCTCGAACTTCTCATGACCGAATAAAAAATCTATCTTCTTGGGGCTTTTTTTGCCTAACATATGGTTTTGATTTGATTTGGATAATATGAATTATAACAGATTGCGGGCTTTTTTAAAAACATCCATTGACTTAATCGCCAATGAATGCTATAATTATGATAGGCAGCCTGAAAAATGGGCGTCAAAAAACAAAAACACAAACAAAAATGACCATTTTCGAGTATGACCGCCCCCGAGCAGGTATTTTTAACTCTTTTCTCAAATTAGACAAAAAAGTTTTGAACAACGCCCTCATCGTTATAATGATTGGGGTTTTTTTGTTACCCAATAAGGCTTATTTGGCCGGAATCGAAAAAGAGAGGCTGATCGAATTGACCAACGCGGAAAGACAGGCAGCCGGACTGAAAAGCCTGTCTTTGAATGAAATCCTGGATCAAGCCGCTATGAAAAAAGCCGGCGCGATATTGGAAAGCCAAATCTTCGACCATGAACTGAACGGCAGAAGATTCTCCTCTTGGATCAAGGATGCTGGCTATGAATACTCTGTCGTCGGCGAAAATCTGGCCATGGATTTCATCAGCGACCAAGGAGTGTTCAAGGCCTGGATGGATTCACCTTCTCATCGACGCAACATCCTCAATCCTGATTATCGCCACATAGGCTTGGCGATCGTGGAAGGGTCTTTTCAGGATCAAAGCACGATAATCATAGTCCAAATGTTCGGCGCGCCGAAAGCCACAGAGACGCCCAGAGAAGAGTCGTCTATCGAATCCAATCTATTCAAAAGCGGATTTCCGGCCTGGTTGGCCAAGGAAATCATAAGATCTCAAGCAACGGCGCTCATCCCGAAGATCGATCGCGAACCATACGGATGGGGATGGCTGGCGGCCATAGAGATGAATATGAGATCTTTCTTCTAAAAACAAAAAAAGGCCGAACTATTGGTTCGGCCTTTTTTTGTTTTCATTTTTTCATCCGGGGTCTGCGCCGTAAACCCCCTGAGAATAATCCTGGTCGCCCGAGACCTTCAGAAACACCTTCGATATCTCTACGGCGCCATCGACCTTCAAATCCATAACCACTTCCGATATCAATCTCTTCTCTTGATCTCGATAGAATATCAAGGCTCGATTTTCGCCGATGAAACAGACATCGTCTATCACCAAATCACTGCTATCGTCTGGAGCTATCAGGCCGATGTTCTTTCTGATATATTCGTCATAAAGCGACAATCTTCTATTGATCTCCCTGGCCTTTTCGGCCTTGGCCAGATCGACGGCCTCGGCCCCCTGACGCAGAGAGACCGATGGGCCCAAATTCCTGTAAAGGCCGTATAAAATCGACAAGGAAGAGAAAAGCAGAATGAAAGTCAAAAAGAGAACGAGGAATAAGGATTGATTGATTTGAAACGCGCTGATCTTTTTCTTTTTTTTGTCCCTGCTTTTATTTTTTTTCATAGGTATTTATGAATACCTCTTCATTATACAACAATCGACTTAGAGCGACAAACATCTTTACAGTAAACTTCTCTGCGCCTTGCCGTTGCGCCTCTCTTTGTCATTGAAAATCTCGACCTTCCCGTACTCGCCATCGTAGCCCGGCTTTATATGAAGCCTTCCCTCGCGGACGCGCTTGATGCCTTCGACTATATCGGGAGTGGTCACACCCGAAGAGGCCATCTCCTCCAAAGGACAATCCAATAATATATATAGCTCGCTGCCAAAGCGGCCGACCAAATCGTTGTATTCCTTTTTGACCTTCTTCGAGGAACGGGATTTGACCCCCAGACTTTCAGCTATTATTTTGTCCAGTTCGACCAATTTGTGGAAGGGGTAAGAATTCTTGGGTCTTGCGCCCGCCGGCCTATCGGCCAAAGCTTCAACTCTATTCATCACGCCGATGACCAATGGCTTCTTGCATTTAGGACAAAGGCCTTTGAGCTTTTTGGTTTCCGCCGGCTCGCAAGAGAAGCCGCAATCGCGATGGCCGTCAAAATGGTACATCCCCTCCTCAGGATAGAACTCGATGGTGCCTTTTATTTTGGACAGGTCTTTGGCCTTGATCGCTTCGTATATCTCGTCATAGGTCATATCGACAAGGTCGAAGATGTTGCATTCGCGGCCGATGTTGGCCAGGCTGTGAGCGTCGGAGTTGGACAACAAGGTCAAGCCGTCCAACGCCGAGACGCGCCAATTCATCTCCGGATCACTGGAAAGGCCGGTCTCATAGGCGTAGATATTGGGCGTCTGGTCGCGGAAACATTCTTCGAAGGTGTCAAAGCCAGACTTGGAACCGAAGACCGAGAACCACGGTGTCCAAATATGGGCCGGATAGACCAAGAACTTCGGATGGATGGACAGGCACAGCTTGACGAAATCCGGAGCGCTCATGCCCAAGATCGGCCGGCCGTCGCTGCGAACATTGTATTTTTTATCCAAGGCGCTGAAAAGCCTCTCCGCCGCTTCGACATTCGGAGCATGAACGACCAAATGGATGCGCCGAGCATGCGGTCCGCCGTCTTTGTATATGAGAGCCACCTCGGTAGATAAAATGAATTTGACCTTTCCATCGGAACCTTTCAATTTATATAAACCGCTGGAACCGTCTTCCTCCAGCTCCGATTTGATGGCGGAAAGCCAGGCCGGATAAGTAAAATCACCGGTCGCTATCACATCAACGCCTTTTATTCTTCCAATTTTGTCCAAATTGCCAAAATTAAGCTCCGGCGAACAGGCCCGGGAGTATTTAGAATGGATATGGAGGTCTAATATCTGGCGCATAGGCGTATGTGGTTAGGTTATATGATGATAGCAAAAAAACGGCAAATAAAAAAGACCGCCAAAGGATGAGCGGCCTGGGCGGTCGGAAAGTCACTTCTTCTTTCTGTAAGCGACGAATTGATAGATGAAGACGGCGCCGATCAGCACGGCGAACATATTCGGGACCACCAAATAATAATCGATTCCTGGCTTGGCGAATCCATACGACATCCATAATATATAAAGGGCGTAAACGGAGAAGAAAAAGTGCGGAGAGAAGCCCTCAACGCTCTTCCTTTTGTAATTCTTCCAAACTTGAGATGTCAAACCTATCAATATGGCGTAAAAAGACGAGGCGACAGCCAAGATGCCGAGAACTTTTTCAAATCAATCTCCTTTTTAAGCGTTAAAGAACCTCTATTTGTCATCTAATATAAACAAATAATCGAACATTTGTCAATGGTCGGGAAAATAAAAATCCCTTGATCGACCCTAAATATTAACAAAAAGGATGAAAAAAGCAAATATACCGAAGTTGTCCTCTTTGACGCAACACGACATGAAGAGATGAAACAAAAAAACACCTCTCAATCAAGAGGTGTTCTTTTAAAAGACATCATTGGTCTGGCGGCTGCCTACTCTCCCAGGGCTCAGGCCCAAGTACCATCGGTGCTGGCGGTCTTAACTTCTGAGTTCGGTAAGGGATCAGGTGTATCCCGCCGCGGTGCCACCAAGCCAATGAGGTCTTTTTCATCCTCGTCTTCGGATGAACCGAAGACCCTTTGAATCGAAGAAGACATTAAACTGAAGAGATGTCGTAAAGACGATATGCTTCAGAAACAAAAATGTGGGAAAATCTAATGATTTATTAGTATCCCTCCGCTCAACCCATTGCTGGGCTTACACGTAGGACCTATCAAGGCGATAGTCTCTCGCCAATCTATGAAACCTAATCTTGGGGACAGCTTCGCGCTTAGATGCTTTCAGCGCTTATCATAACCGAAGGTAGCTACCCAGCAATGCCCCTGGCGGGACAGTCGGCACACTAGTGCTTCGTTCTTCTCGGTCCTCTCGTACTAGAGAATAGACCCCTCAAGTTTCCACGACCACAGTAGATAGGAGACCAACCTGTCTTACGACGGTTTGAACCCAGCTCGCGTATCACTTTAATGGGCGAACAGCCCAACCCTTGGGAGCTTCTACACCCCCAGGATGTGATGAGCCGACATCGAGGTGCCGAACCTGGCCGTCGCTGTGGACGCTTGGGCCAGACTAGCCTGTTATCCCCAGAGTAGCTTTTATCCGATGAGCTTCCACCATCCTATATTGAATGGTCGGATCACTAAGTTCCGCTTTCGCGACTGCTTGACCGGTAAGTCTCGCAGTAAAGCCGGCTTGTGCCTTTACGCTATCTCCCGGGTTTCCATTCCGGGATAGCCGACCTTGGTAAACGCCTCCGTTACTTTTTGGGAGGCATCCGCCCCAGACAAACTACCCGCCAGACACTGTCCCCCGATTTCTCGGGGTGAGAATTAAAGACAGACAAGGGTGGTATCTCACTGGCGCCCGCAGGCTCCCACCTATGCTGAACATGCCTATCCCTAATTCAATATCAAGTTGTAGTAAAGCTTCACGGGGTCTTTTCGTCCGACTACGGTTAACGAGCATCTTTACTCGTCTTGCAATTTCACCGAGTCCTTCGTTGAGACAGTGCCCAAGTGGTTAAGCCATTCGTGCAGGTCGGAACTTGCCCGACAAGGAATTTCGCTACCTTAGGACGATTATAGTTATCGCCGGCGTTCATC
>CAZPAK010000015.1:1311-10156 GCA_964584605.1 uncultured Gammaproteobacteria bacterium | reverse complement strand
GCAGAATATAGATGAATGGGCTCTTGAGTTGCTTTATAAAGAGCTTGAACTTGGAAAAACTCTTCTTAGCCTCCAGCTCATTGGGCCCATTCTTGCCCAAACGGAAATCCGCCTCTTTGACGCTGAGCCCCTTGGCTGATGATTTCAGTTCGGAAAGGCATGTTTTTGCGGACACTGAATGAAAATTGTTCATGTTTTGTTCATAAATCGACCCCCTAAAGAGGGCTTATTGATATTATAGCAAAATAAAGGTTTTTTTTCACCCTAAAAAATCCAGCTGATCAAGAGCTAAAAAATAAAAAAAAGGTCGATCACTTGCGTAATCGACCTTGGATGATGCTTAGGCCACGCGGCGGCCATGGAACTTGGCAGCCAGAGCACCTCTGGCCCGGTCAACCTGCTCGGAGACGAGCTTGTCCCACTCTTCCTTATGAAGATTGCGGAAGGCTCGCTGAACCTTGCCGGCCAAACGGAGGCAGAAGTCTCCGAAGCTTCCCGGGCTGTCGGGATTGCGAGAGAACCTCTCCACCAGCGACTCGGCGATCTGCTCGGGGGTCGACTGCAAAGCCAGTCTCTTTTCCCGCAAACCAATCTGTTCGAGTTCGGCCAGGGCATAGTCGAACATTTCCTGCCGCAGGCCGTCCTTCTTCTCCCTTTCCAAATCGGGGATGATCACGCAGTAAACGGCCGCTTTGACCGGAAGGAAAGCCGCCCTGCGATCGCGAACGAATCTCTCGACCACCTGGCCATGGTCTCTGAAATTCAAACCCTTCTCAGCGGCGAAGGTGCGGATCTTGGGGGCGATTTCGATCGCCGTCCGGGCATTCTTGACGATCGACTCGACCTCTTCCCTTTGGGAAGGATTGATTCTTTCCAAACGGATCAGCACTTCCGGCAAAGACGCCGGCAAAGCTCCTTGGCGAAGAAGGCCTATGGCCATATCGATTAGTTTTCGCTGATTCAGTTCGACCTTGATCGATCGACGAAGCTCTGGCCTCTTGAGATCGTCCAAGGCTCGGCCGATGGCTCTGAGCATGCCGGGCTTGGCTCGGCAATCCGCGCAGCACTTATGCGCCACTTCCTTCTTTTTGCCGCAAGAAGGACAGACGATCCTCTCGGACTCCTTACCGAAAACCATGACCTTCAGAACATCCTGGTTAAGGTTGATCGGCTGATTGGTCATAAAAGACCTCCTCTTTTGTTGGGGTTTTGTAAAAAATAAATTGGCAAAGGACTACTGTCAAACTAGCATAAAATATCTATTTTGTCAATAGACACAGCCGAAAAACAACAAAAACAAGCCATTTTCGATGACAGCTTGTCTCAAATCCTATCTCCTCTCTTTTGGGGTGACCAAAAAACCCATATACTTGCCCAGCATCAGCCTTGTCTGGGCGTCCAAGGCCGGAATGGCGCCGAAAATTATTATGCCGACAGGCAACATCAGCCACTCCAAAACGGCCAAGATGCGAGTGTATAACTTTCTCCACAAGCCGACCGACTTGGGACGATGCGGCAACAATAAAGTCGAAACTATGGCCGAGAACAACAAGCCGGACATGGCCACAGTCATCAAATTCCTGGTGACCTGCGGCAGATTGCCGGACAAGACGGTTGAATTGAACCGGCTGCCGCCCAAAATTATCGGCAACCAGCCGATGCAAGCGATGATCAAAGCATTGGTCGCCCAAGAATGGAAACCGTGGATCTGAATCATTATTTTGCCGATGGCATCGCGCTTCTTCAAGCTCTTCCAGCGTTTGATGACATTGAAAATCAAATAAGGCAAATTCTCCACCCCCCAGCCCCAGCGCCTCTGTTGCTTGTACAGGCCGACTACGGTCTTCCAAGTGCTTTGCACCTGAAGGGAGTCCATAGAAACCGGAAAATAAAGAGGCTCGACGCGATAGTCGCAATTATAATAGAGATAGCAGTGCCAAAAGATGCGAGAATCCTCGCTGACCATATTGGTCGACCAAAAACCGATTTCCACCAAAGCCCTCCAAGTCATGGAGTGAGAAGAGTAAGTGGCTAGCTTCTCCACTCTAATCTGCTGCATCATCTGCCAGAAGGTGTTGCTCATGGCGGCGACGCGCGAAAAGAAAGGCACCTCCCAAATATTGTTATGATAGAGCGGCACGGGTTGATAGCTGGCACGATAGGGGTCGTTGACGGTCAAGAATTTATAGGTCAAGCAAGCGAAATAGCTCGGATAGACCACGGTGTCGCTGTCAAAGACGCTGACCACTATCTTGTCATAATCCAATCCTTGTTTGTCTATTATCTCATCTTTCAATATCTTGGCGGCCCAAGCCTGATTGGCGCCCTTGCCTTTAAGCTCTCCGGCCATGCCATCAGGATGGACGGTGACCAAAAACTCTTTGAAAAGATGTCCGAATTCTTCTTTCAATATCCTGCCCTTCTCCAACCCTTTCTCGCCCTCCCTTTCCTCCAGGGCTAAAACGAATATGATATGTTTGGTGGGAAAGCCATCATTGATTATGGATTCGAAGCTCGGACGAAGCACATCGACCGGCTCCACGGCCGTCGGGTCGATGATGACATGTATGATGTCCTCGGTCTTCCAACCTTTTTTGGCCAAACAGCCTTCGGGCAGACCTTTAATCGAACCCGCATCCAATTCCTGACATTTTTTCAGCCAATCGACGCGCTGGCCGCCTCTCATTTTAAAATAAGAAACGAAAAGGTGGATTCCTAGATACAAGACCAAAAGCAACCAATAGACATCGAAGACGATGATGAAATAGGCCACCCAAACCGGTTTGAAGTATGACAAAATCACCAAAACTAAAAGCAGACCCCAGGAAAGCACCCCTGGAATCGCCTCTAAAATACGGTATAGAGTCCGGTCGGACCCGGACAATTCCGGAGCTTTTCCGACCTTCAGGTTATTGCTGACTTTCAAATATTCCGCCATGCGCGATTTTTCATTCAAAGAATATATCCTCGCCTTCTTCCAGCTCCTTTTCCTTATTTATCCGATCATCGGCCGGCTTGGACGGCGAATTCTCTTGATTATGGGCTTTTTTAGAAAAATTTACAAGAGAAGACGCATTCAAGGCTGAAAGCGAGAGGGTTTGCGGCTCCACCGGCTCCAAAGAGGAAGAGGATGCCAGGGCCGAAGGCGAAATCGAAGAAAAATCAGGCCTTGGCGGTCTTGCATTGTTTTTGCCGGCATTGTCCTTCTTCTTTTTCTTCAATTCCGACAAACATTTTTTACAATAGACGGGGCGGCTGCCATCCGGCCTGAAAGGAACGCTGGTGGAATCTCCGCAACTGGAACAAACGGCGGCATGTAGCCCCGGACGACCTTCGCCATCGATTCTTCTCTCGCCCAATATCTCCCTTTCAAAGGTCTTCTGGGCCGACATCGACCCGCTCCCGGTATTCTCCTTCGCTTCGATTGGAACGGCCGGAGCGGCAACGGAAGCGGGTTTAGAGGAAACCGGCGCCGCCGAAGAGGCCGGGCGAACGGGGGGCGTGGCGGATGGTGGACGGATGGCCCTCGGTATTTTGACGGCGGGCGGAAAAGACGGAGCTTTGACATCGATGATCTTGCCGGGCTTGGGCGGAGGCGGCAGGTCTTCTTGAAAATGGGAATGCATTATGTCCTCCTCGACATCTTGCTTCTTTTTGGCATAGTTCTGTCTAGTCCATTCAATGGCTTTGGCGAAATTATTGGTCTTCTCGTCTTCGCGAAGCGGTATCAAACCCCTGGCTGAAAACGGCGCCGAGGCCACGCCATCGATCATCAATTTTATATAGAACTCGTATTTAGGCAGATTTAGAACATCCTCTTCGGTGAAAACCGGAGTGAACTCTTTGACCAATTCTTCGGCATCGGTGGCGCCGACGCGGAAAGATATCAAGGTGCCGACATTTCCGAAGACGGCCGCCTTGACTTCATCCGAGAGCTGCTCGATGTATTGGTGGGCAATGATCAAGTTGAGGTGGTATTTTCTGGCCTCGGACAAGATGTTGGCGAAAGAATCGGTGGAGAAGTTCTGGAACTCGTCGATGTAAAGATAGAAGTCCTTGCGCTCTTTCTCCGGTATGTCCACGCGGCTCATGGCGGCCAATTGGATCTTGGTGATCATCATGGCGCCCAACAAGGCGGAGTTGTCCTCTCCGATATGCCCCTTAGACAGGTTCATTATCAGAATCTTGCCCTCGTCCATGACTTTGCGGACATCGATCGAAGACTTGGTCTGGCCGACGATGTTGCGTATCAAAGAACTGGACAGGAACTGTCCGACCTTGTTCTGGATCGGCGATACGGCTTCGGAGGCGAATTTGTCGGCATAGCCGGCGAACTCCTTTTGCCAAAAAGACTTGACCACCGGATCCTCGACCGCCTCGACTATCTTCTTGCGATAGTTCTTATCGGACAACATCCTGATCACAGCCAATAGAGTGGAGTTGGGATAGTCCAAGACCGCCAAAATGGCGTTTCTGAGGATGTATTCCAAGCGAGGGCCCCAGGAATCGGCCCAAAGTTTTTTGAAGACGCCGATCAATCCGGAGGCGACCAAGTGCCTGACTTTCTGCTCGACATGCTCGACGATATTGAAGGCTATCGGGAAATCGGTGTCGGAAGGATTGAAATATATGACATCTTTGACGCGCTCCGCCGGAATGAAGAGCATTATCTTCTCCGCCAGATCGCCATGCGGATCGACCACGGCCACTCCTCGGCCGGCGCGAATATCGTCGACTATCATATTCTCCAAAATAGTCGATTTGCCCATTCCGGTCTTACCGATCAGATACATATGGCGCCGGCGATCGTCCGTCTTGATGCCAAACTTCAAGCGCCGGTTGCGAAAAGTGGTTTCGGCGAAGACTGTTATTTCGCTATTTGTCATAAGTATTTAAAGTTAAACGAAGGGTAAATTAGAAGGAGGCAAACCCTTGTCGTCGGTAGGCGATTCTTGCACCGGCTCACTCCCCAAGTCGTCCCCAAAACCATCTTTCAGTGAATCCTTGGCGGCAGAGGCTGGTTCTTCTTTCTTCTCCGGAATGAACAAGGGATCGTTCTCATCCTCTTCGTCGATATCTCCCAAAAACAAAGGTTCGACCTTGTTCTCACCAAGCAAAGCCTCCGACTGCGGCAACGACATCGGCGGCTCGGCTTTGCGGCCGGCGGTCTTCTGGATGAACGGCGCCTTGACCACTCCTTCGATCGGGAAGTGCCAAAGAGTGGCCAGCTCTTCAACATTCAAATAACTGGGCGCGCGGCCTCCGCTGACGCTGCGATTGATGTAATTCTTGAAGATCCTGTTCTTTTTGGTGTTCAAATGCTTATCTCGAAAAAAGTAAGCCGTCGATGTTCCGGTCCTGTCCATATCCGGCTTGAGGCCGTTGAGGTCGGTGGCGGTGAACTGCTTGATGAAGCCGACGAATCCTCCGAAGCCCTTGGCCTTGTTCATAACATCTTTCTCCGCAAAATAAACGGCCCTGATCTTGAATTTGAAAGGCATCTTAGAAGCCTTCATGTGGATGGATTCGACCTGTTTCTTCTGTTTCGGCTTCAGATTCATCATTTTCAAGGCATCATCCTTCTTTTCCTCCTTCTTAGCCTCCGCCGCCTCTCCGCCGGCGATCATTATCGAAGCCGTGCTTATCATACTCAAAGCGCCGTCGGCCGCCTGATTGAAAATATTCGGCTTAGCCTTGGGCTTCTCTTTTAATATCTCAGATACCTTGCCCTCGACGAAGTCCGGCCAAGCCATTTCCGTCGGTATGACCAAAATCTGATACCATAATTGCTCACCCGGCTTCAAAGACGAACAGAGGTCCATCAAGGCGGCCAAAGGATCGCGAAAAGTCGTCTCAGGCTCGCCGAATTGATGTTCGAAATCAGGGTAAGTCCTGATCGGCAAGGCCGGATCGGTCACCAGCACGAACTCCGCTCCGGCCAGATCGTATTTGTCGTTGGGAAAGGAGGTGTTGGCGAAGGGGGCGGTATAATCGTCAACTTCTATTATCTCCGCGTCCGGATATTGGGCATAGACGGCCGACTCGACCATATCGCGATTGGCGACAGGTGTCCTGATCAAGAATTGCGTATAGCCGCCGACGGAGATTATCTCAAAACTGAAGGCCAGCTGGAACTTTCCATCCCAATAAGTGTCGACTAAATTATTGGTGCTATGCGCTCCGCCCAAATAAGTGAACATGTTCTCGACCGCTCGAGGCGATTGGGCGTTGCCGCGCGGAATGTCGATGGCCAAAAGCGTGAACTTGGCATTCTTCTCGGCCCAGATGTTCTGGCGATAATTGAGCCAAAGCAGATGAGCGCCCCAAAGGAAGGTCAAACTGAGCGGTATCCAGCCCAAATAAAAAAACACTTTCCTCAAGAAGATATCGGGAGAACTGGCGATGTTCAGCAAAGAATCGGATATGGCCTGAAAATCTATGACTATGTCCATGTTAATTTTGAAATCAACTATTATTTTACCATTTTTACGACTGCTCGGCAAACAAAAAAATCTCTTTCCAAGGCATGAATACGGCCCCTATGAGCTATTGCTGTTCCGAACAGAATCCCAGTTCGCAGACCAAGCCCTTTTTCGGATCGCATTCAAAATCACGCCCCGAACCGATGTTGCAGCAAGGCTTGGCCAAATCCCCGCAACGCTCGCAACGGCCGCCGGTCAGAATCTGGCCTTCTTGACAATAGGGCTCGTCTTGACAAGCCGCATTGCCGTCAAACCCGCAATTGCGACACAAATCTCTGAAACATTCACTCCTGGCGCCTTTTTCAAATAAACATGGCTCGGCCCCGGCGCAACAAGGGTGGCCGGCAAGGCCGCATTGAACACATTCATCCTCAAGGCAGGCCAAACCTGCCAGGCAAGCCGCCTCGCCAGGACAACAAACATCGCCTTCGGAGCCGCATTCCAAGCAAATACCGCCGTGGCAAGTCAAGCCATTGGAGCACTTTTCACCCTCGCAGCAGAACTCTTCGCTATGGCCGCAAGAGCAAGAATCAGAGCAATAGTTCCGATTGTGGTCGTTGGGGTCGACACAGCATTGCTGTTCGAAATTACAGACGGGATCGGAAGAACAGCAAGGAAGCTTGTCGAAACCGCACTCCTGGGCCAGCAAGACTTCAGGCGCCTGCCTTTCCGGAACCCCCTGTTTGGCGCCGCAACCGCTTAAAATCAAAACCAGCGATACGGCCAAAATCAATAATTTTTTTCTCATAAAATAAGCCAAAAAAATAATAACCGCCCATCCATCAAAGTGCTTTAATTATAGCACAACCGTTGTTTTTAAAAAAAGAAGTCGGCCTTTGGGCCGGCTTCTTTCATATACGCCGCTCGAACCGAAAATCTATTTCAATATCCTTTCCACATCTTTTATCTCTTTCATTATCTTGCGTCCGGTCTCCCCTATCTTCTCATCCAACCGCTGCTTCAAGCCTATGACCTCTCGAGAAAGGTCTGATTTCGAACCGGTTTTTCCGGCCAGAGACCTGTCCCTGGACAATCTGGCCAAAGCCGCCGCCTCGCTGGCCAAAGCCGATTTCAATATCTCCAAATTCTTCTCCAAGACCTCCTCCACCTCATAAGTCTCCTTTTTCAAACGCTGCCTCAGAACCTTGGCCGTCAAGACGACCAAAAAGACGATGAGAACTATCACGAACAGCAAAGAAGCGAAAACAGTGAAATAGTCTATGACGAAAGATCCCAAGCGCGCGAAGACCGGGGGAGTGACCAAAAAGCTCATGGCAGTGGATGGACGGCTGGAAAGACCGTTGGCATTGACGGCTTCGGCCCAAAAAAGATAACGGCCGTTGGAAAATGGCTTCGGAGAGATGAAAGACCAATTGCCGTTCTTGTCGGAAGCCACTTGATTAACCTCAACCTTCTCCTCGCCTTCTTTCTTTATCGATATTTCAATGGTGGCCTCGGGAATGGAGGTTCCGGAAACGAAGAATTTGTCATCGGACGACAGCTCGCCGGAATGATTCTCGATCTTAGGCTCCAAAATCGACTTGACCTCGAATTCAATGGTCGAGAAAGCTTCGTTGCCGGCCTCATCGACCGCCCTGATCATGGCGCTATGCCTTCCGACTTCCAAATCCGATATCTTCAGAGATTCCTTGTCCGAAGATATTATATAGGGCTCGGACTTCAAGCTGTTTATCACCAAAGTATACTTTATCAAGCCGGACAGCTTGTCGATCGTCTTGAAAAAAATGGTCGGCCAATCGTTCGGGTCTTCCTGTTTGCTCCAAGCCTCGAACGGCTCCGGCGGAGTGGTGTCTATCTTGACTTGGCGATGGACTATGCTCCCCCAGCCTTTCTTGTCTTTGAGTTTGATGTGAAAATACCAGACACCATCGGAATCGGCGATATATTCCTTGCTGTCGAATAAGCCATCGGAAGAATCACCGGGGTCGGTGCCGAGGCTCTTGTCGAAAGCCACGCTAACCCCGTCGATGCCATCGGGCATCTCCCAAAAAAACTTCACTTGCCGTTCGCGATACCATTTTTCCGGATCAGGATTGGTCGGAGAAGAGACCACCGGCTCCAACCAAGTGGCCTTACCCCGATCGTCCGCTTTGGCATTCTCGGACGGAGTTTTGCCCGCATCGGGCGACGCTATGGCCGGATTGATGGAGAAACTGGCACCGCCCATCGCAGTCAGGACATTGGTGCCTTTGCCGTCATTGGCGAGAATCGAACCGGAAACGAAGCTGACCTCGGCCGTACCGGCCCGCAAAGCTTCGAAATTTATGAAAAAAACCGACCCGCCATTACCTTCATAGCCGGGACGAGGTATGCCGCCGCCGAAATCGATCGTTCCATTGGTA
>CAZPAK010000015.1:0-1301 GCA_964584605.1 uncultured Gammaproteobacteria bacterium | reverse complement strand
GGCCGGCTCATCGGTCCAAAAGGCGAAAACCGACCCATTCTTGGAAACGCTCAAAACCTTCAAAAGATCCTTGTCGAAACTGATGGCCCCCTGCCCGGCGTTGATGGCTTGGCCGTTGGTATTGATTTTGACCGCCACCGTGAATCTGCCGCCCACCGATTGGGCGCTGGCTGAAGGGCTGAAATACAAAGAAGCTCCAGCGGCCGAAGCCGGCGGCGCGCCCCATAGTCCGACGAACAGGACGGACACTGCCAGACAGAGAAAAATTCTTTTAAGCATATCTCCTTGTTGATATGAAGTTTGATCCTTCTAAAATTATACTACGATTCCACCCTTTTGGGCAAACTACTTCCTTCTCATTCTGGCCGCCAAAGACCAAGCCAAGGCGACGATCGAGAAAAGCACGGCGGCTCCGGCGGCCAATGGCCAGACCGAAGGACGATTCTGGCGCTTGATGACATCGTCCAAGGCCTCGTTCTGATATTCGACCAATCTCTCGTTGCCGGCCAAATCGACGGCCTTGACCTTGATCACGCTCTTCAAAGCCTGGTCCTGAAGGACATAGGGCGAATCGACGATTTTAAAATCGACGGTCGGCGACTTGACGCCGAACATCTTCTTCAGGAAACCGAAAAGACCCTTATCTGAATATCCGGCCACCTGGGACGGCTTAGCCTCCAAGACTTCGTAATGGTCCACTCCGGTCTGTTTGTCGGTGGTCGAAAAAACTATGAAATAACGGCCATCGGCCACTTTCGAGTCACGACTGATCTGAATCAAGAACGGCTCCGGCGGAAAAATATCCTCAACGATCTTTTGTTTCCAATCATCTCTCTGGCCGACAGCTTTCTTGTCGATCTCGACATTGGCGCCCTGAGTCTCCAAACTGGCCTTCGTCCCCTGCCCATCGTTCAAATACACTTCAGTGTCGATGTCGAAATCTATTCCGCCCTTGCTGAAAGAGATCGGTTTTTTAGGGCTGAAGATCACCGATCCGAGGATATTGCTGTCTCCAGGGTCGCCGGAGATCTTGCCGCAATAACCTCCCGGCAGACCGCCGGAAAAGACTATTCGCCCGTCAGCGTTGATCTTGTCCATGTCATCCCGGCCCGGCTTGTTCACCCATAGGGAGAAGATTGATTCTCCGGAATTGAAATCCTTGGCCTCCAAGACTTCCGGCGGGAAGGTCAATGATATGTTGCCGGCATTGACGCATTCACCGAGGCCGGTGCCGATCTTGACTTTGACCTCGAAGACATCGTCCGGGCCGGACTTGACCGAAACCGGGTCCAAATACAAGG
>CAZPAK010000014.1:0-10165 GCA_964584605.1 uncultured Gammaproteobacteria bacterium | reverse complement strand
ACTGCTAGTGCCATTGTCTTCCCGCTACCGAGGCCGACTATGTCGCCGTTCTTGTCATAAAAATCATGGACATACGGCCCGGGGCCGCTCGTTCCGTCTTGATAGTCGCTGGGGGCATGGGCCAGATGCCAGCGGTAGTATTCTATCCCCGATTCGGCTATTTGAAAGGCCTTTTCGCGGCTGACCGTCTGGCGAGCGGCCCTTAGGTTCATCATTCCCCAGCCGACCACTCCGACCAAGAAAAAAATGGCGATCGTTCCCAGGATCAGCACCATGGGCATGGTCATGCCCCTTTTGTCGTCAATGAAGTTCATAGGTTGTCTTTGAGATTTCTGATCGAGACCTGCGTTTCGAATTCAGAGGCGGCCGGAGAGGCGGCCGGGTCGCGATCGACGGTTACGGTTATTTTTATCAATCTGATGTCCAGCACGCTGGGCGGGTCGATCAAGGCCGGTCCGCTTCCATCGTAGCCGCCGTCGAAATAGGAGAAGATCGGCGTCGATCCGGTGAAGACCACATTTCTGATAAGACTGCTTATTTTCTCATTGGCGCTTTGATAGCTTTGCGGATTGCCGGTCGCTTCGGTTATCCCTTGTTTCAAGGTGTTGCCGGACAAAAAATATCTGATTTGCTCTTTGGATCCGTCTCGGTCTATGTCTGAGTAGTAAGTCAGCGTCGTAGAGCCGGCGGCGGCGATCGGATAGGATCCGGTATTGGAAGGAGAGGCGCTGCGTATGCCGGCGGTCATGGAAGTGAAAGCCTTTCTGACCTCTCCTTGTACATTCATACTTTCGGTCATGATATCGTTGGAGTTGAGGCTGTTCTTGTAGATCATCCAGACCGCATCGAAGAGCGCGATGAAGATAAGGAAGGCCACCATGACTTCGATCAGGGTGAAAGCTCTGTTCTTTTGCTCTTTTATGGCGTTCATATGAAAATTATTCCGGCATCAGGATTATTTCCTTTTGTTGCCAGGGGGATAGGATGTCGACGCTTTCGGTCAAAGTCTGATAGCCGATTTTTGAAGCGGTCAAGGTGTAAGTGTCCGAAGCCAAGCCACTGAACCTGACTTGGCCCGATGGCACGCAAAGCGAGGAAAAAGTGAAGCTGACCTCCCCCAGAGTGGGAGTGAAGGAGGAGCTGGCCGTAGTCAAATAGGCTTGATAGCGGAAATAACGGTCGCCGTTGTGAATCGGGTTTATGTTGAGGTCGGCGATCGTGTAGAAAGTGCTGGTCGATCCGTCCGGCCCAAGGAAGCTCCAAGTGCTGTGATCGTTGTTGGTGGCTATTTTGAAGGCAACGCTGCTGCCGCCGGTCTGCGGCGGCTGGCTTAAAGGCAGGAAGTCCAATTGATAGAAATTGCTGGCCGACCCGGTGTCGAAGATCGAAGAAGTCAGTATTCCGGCCGGGGCGTAGAGTCCGAAGAAATCCTTTAATTTCATCTCTCCGGCCGGAGAATTGTCTTCGATGTTCCCATCCGAGATGTAATATTCATCGGGGTCGGAATAATCGGTTTGTCCCGGTCCGCCGGACCAGTCTCCTTGGCGCAGGAATCCTCGGCCGGTGATGAGGTTGATGGTGGAGGTCCCCTTGGCCAATTCGATGTTAGCGCCTGACAACGGCAGATTGGTCCCTCCTTGTTTCACACTGACCACCAGGCTGGCCGGGTCTTTTGGAGCGACGATGACTTTTATGTCTTGCGTGCTGGCCGGGTTGAGGTTGAAAGGGATGATGGAGATCGATCCGGCCGTCTCATATAGCGAATCGGATATCGCCAGGTCGTAGTTGTCCCATTCCAGGCCGGAGACTGTCGATCGGCCGCTCCCATCGGTGGAAAAAGAGGCTTGATATTTGGTGATGTCCGGCCCGGTTCCGATCAATTTGGCTCCTTGCAGGCTGAAATCTATCCCGCTTACGGGAACGCAGGTGTCGGTCATGGTCTCGACATCGACCGTGCCGGTTTGGTCTATGGCGAAGCTGATTTCGGTGACGGTTTGCAAGGCCACGGTGGCATGCTTTTTGACCGGATTGGGGTTGGTCGGGTCTCCGGTCGCGTAGGTCCTCTCTTGGGAATAGCCCGGTTTCGAGACGGATATCTCATAGGCCTCGATTCCCGGCGGGACATCGACTATTTGCAGATAGCCGTTGTTGTTGGTCGTGTCGTCGATGACTATCGGCGGTAGAGCCGAACCGTTTTCGATGTGGACATCGGCTCCGGAGATCGCTTGGCCGCTGGCGTCCAAGACTCGAACGAAGAGGGCGCCGTTGGTCGAAGAGTTCTCTAGATTCTTGGGGGCGATGAGTTGAGTGTAGTTTATGGGTTTGAAACGCTGGTTGCCGGGAAGTGACACTTTTATCTCCACCAGCTTGTAATCGGCCGGAGAACTGTCTCCCGGCGTTCCGCCCAAAATTCCGTCGAATGGATCGTCGATGTTCCTGATCGCAGTTTCGACTCGGAAGTCGGCTCGGTTGCGAACGATATCCTGAATGGCCGGTATCTTTCCGGATGGTATGCCGGAGACGATTCCAACATCGACATAGGGGAGATTGTGTATTATTTCGAACTGTTCATTGGCCAAGATGGCCGACTCCGTCATCAGGTTGGATATTTGAATCAGGCGCATGGCTCCTATGAAGGCTTGATATACGCCCAAAGCTATGATGGCGAAGACCGCCATCGCCACCAAGACTTCTACCAGGGAGAATCCTTTTTGATCTTTTCTTTGCATTGATCGTCTCGATTTACATCGCATTGGTCAAGGAATACATCGGCATGACGATCGCCAAGGCCATTCCGCCGACGCCGATTCCTAAGACCAATATCAACAGGGGTTCGATGATAGAAGGCAGGTTCTCCATTATCTGATCGACCTCTTCTTCATAAAAGGACGACAGGTCTTCCAGAATCGAGTCTATCTCTCCGGTCTGTTCGCCCACAATGACCATTTGTGTGACGATGGGCGGGAAGAAGCCGGGGTGCTTTTTCATGGTTTCGCTGATTTGGCCGCCTTTTTTTATGCCTTCGCCGATCTCTTCGACTATTTGCCGGTAGTGAAGGTTGCTCAAGACATTTCCGGTGATGCGGAAGGCCTCGACTATCATGATGTCGGTTCGCAAGAGAGAGCTGGTGGTGCGGGCGAATTTGGCCAGGTTGATTTTTTTGACTATCCCGCCGATGATCGGCATCTTCAAGATGGCCCCTTGGAAGACAAAGAGCCCTTTTTTCGTCTTGAGGAGTTTGACGATGAGCAATATGACGGCGGCCAAGGAGACGAAGACCAAGGGTCCGTTGTCGACAAGCAATTTGCTGCTTTCGATCAATATCTTTGTCGGCAGAGGCAATTCAGCCCCGCTTTCCGTGAAAATGTTGGTTATTTTGGGGACGACATACATCATCATGAAGATGCCGATGCCGATCATGATGCAGATGACGATGATCGGATAGGTCAGCGCCCCGCGGATTTTGGCGATCAGTTCATATTGCTTCTTCATTTGGATATGAAGCTGTTTGAACACCTCTTCCAGCTTGCCGGAGACTTCCCCCGACTCGACCATGTTGGTGAAGAGCTCATTGAAGACATGGGGGTAGGCTTTCAAAGATTTGGTCAAACTGGTTCCGCCTTCGACTTTGACTGCGATCTCTTTGAGTATTTTGGCGAAGGCCTTATTCTCGGTCTGCTCGGAGAGAGTGCGCAAGGCGGTCAAGATGGAAATGCCCGAGTGGATCATGACTCCCAGGTGCTGAACGAAAAAAAGCTTCTCTTTCAGAGGTACCCCCGAAGACCTAATGAGATAGTCGTCTATTTTTTTGAAGATTGAATCCGCTTTGACCTCTTTTTGTCCGGCTTTGAGGCCGCTGGATATGGGGCGGGATTCGTTGGGGTTGATTTTTTCCATAGGTTTTTAAAAATGAGACTATTCTCTGGTGACGCGCATCACCTCTTCGATGGTGGTGGTGCCGGCGACGGCTTTTAAGAATCCGTCTTCGACCAGCTTGAACATTCCCTGCTTGGCGGCTTCTTTCTCGATTTCACTGATGTCTCCGCCCTTCAAGATGACCTCGGCCAGGTCCGGAGTCATTTCCAGTGTTTCATAGACGCCGATGCGGCCTTTGTAGCCGGATCCGTTGCATTTTTTGCAGCCATGGCCTCGATAGAAGGTGATGGTCTCCAGATTGTCTTTGGACTTCAGTTCACCTTCTTTTTCCAGTCGGGAGAGTATGCCGACTATATCGAGCTGCTTTTCCAGGTCTTGTATGGCTTTTTTGGAGAGCTTGTATTCTTCTTTGCAAAAAGGGCATATCTTTCGGACCAAGCGCTGTGAAATGATCATGTTGGTGGTGGAGGCTATGAGGAAGGAAGGCACCCCCATCTGTGATAGGCGAGGAAGGGTGGTGATGACATCGTTGGTGTGGAGTGTCGAAAGGAGCAAGTGTCCGGTCATGGCGGCGTGGACGGCGGTCTTGGCCGTCTCTTCGTCGCGAATTTCTCCCACCATGATGATGTTGGGGTCTTGCCTCAAGAGCGCGCGCAGTCCGGAATCGAAGGTGAAGCCGATTTTGGGGTTGATCTGCGATTGGTTGACATGGGGCATGCGGTATTCGATCGGGTCTTCAATGGTGGAGATGTTGACTTTCGGAGTGTTGAGTATATTGAGGGTGGTGTAGAGGGTGGTGGTCTTGCCCGATCCGGTCGGTCCGGTGACCAATATCATGCCATGCGGTTTGTTGATGTTCCTTTTCATCATTTCCAGACTTTTTGGCTGCATGCCAAGGTTTTCCAGCGACAGGATCTGGGCCTTTTCGTCTAAGATGCGAATGACAATCTTTTCTCCGTCGAAGGTTGGGATGATGGAGACGCGGAATGAGACCCGATATTTTTCCGAGCTGATCTTGAATCGCCCGTCTTGCGGGAGGCGATGTTCGTCGACCTTCAAATTGGACAATATTTTTATGCGGGCGACTATGCCGGTGTGGATGTTCTTGTCCAGTGTCATGACCGGGTAAAGTATCCCATCTATGCGATAGCGGACTATGACATCGCTCTCCTCCGGTTCGATGTGGATGTCCGAGGCGTCCTTGAACATGGCGTATTCCAGTATGTCATTGACGATCTTGATTATCGGCAGGTCCTTGGCGATCTTTTCCAGGTCCTCGGCTCCGGCCGGCAGGCCGATGCCTTCTTCGCCGCTTCGTCCTTCGGTGAATTCTTTCAATTCGTTTTTCAGGGATTGGCGGTATTGCTTGAGCCCTTCCTTGATGTTGTCGGGGGTGGTCAAATGGACTATCGGCTTGAGCTTGATTTTTTTCTTGAGGAATTCGAAGGTTTCCATGTCCTCCGGATCCAATACTGCTATTTTTATCTCTTTTTCATTCTGGTCGAAGGCGATGATGCTGTGAGCGATGGCGATCGGTTCGGGAATGTTGAATAGGGCCTCTTTCTTTATCGTCTGTTCTTTGAGGTTCACGAACGGGACTTTGAAAAAATCGGCGGCCTTTTCGTAAAGACACCTTTCTTCGATTATTTTTTTCTCGACGATCAAGCCTTCCAGCTCCTTATTGTTGTCAGAGGCTTCTTTTTCCAATTTTTCAAAGTCATCGCCTGAGATCAATTTGTTCTTTATGAGGATGTTTTTCAGGTCTTCGTTGTTGAACATATGGAAAGCTACATTATTATAAATATAACATCATCATTATATCACATTTTCGAGGTGTTTTTCACCCTTCTTGCCGCGGGGTATTGAAAAAGATTCGATGGTATGGGAAAATGATTCAAAGGTATGAATCACAAATATCAGGACATCCTGAGAAAAGTCAAAGAGAAGGTCAAGGCCGCCAATGATTCCCCCAAAAACAAATACGGCGTCTCGGTCTGGAAATATCATTTGGAGCTGGTGGCCGGCTATGCTTTAAAGCTGGCCAAGGAGCTGAAAGCAGACGCTCAAGTCGTGGAATTGGCGGCTTATTTGCACGACTATGCCGCCTTATTGGATGCTAAGAACGACAAGGATCATCATATTCTCGGCGCCAAGGAGGCGGAGGCGATGCTGTCATCCTTGGGCTATCATCTGGACAAGACCAAGGCTGTGGCCGAGTGCGTCCTATGCCATCGAGGCAGCGTCAAGCTGGCTCGTCCGACGCTGGAGGCCAAAATCGTCGCTTCGGCCGATGCCATGTCTCATTTCAGCTGCGCCCCGGATATGTTCTATTTGGCTTATAATCGGCATGGATTAGAGACGGAAGAGGGCGTTGCCTGGCTGAGGGGTAAGCTGGAAAGAAGCTGGTCGAAGATCATTCCTGAGGGGAAAAGGATCATTAAAAAGAATAGGGATTTGTTCTTCAAGATGCTCGATCAGGTCAAGTAGACGAACATTTTTCAAGAGCGATCTGTCAATGAAGTCTTTATTCAAAATAGCTATAATTTTTTATGGAGAGAGGTAGAGAGAGCGGCTTCGATGTCCATGTCGGTCATCAGCTTCCCGGCGGATCGTCCGAGGGGCCGAAGGTCAATTTGATCAGAAGGGATTGGGAAGATGACTATTTGCCGCCGAATGTCGAAACTTTTTCCTTCAATGCCAGGTTCAAGAGGTATAAGCGCTATGGAGATGATCCGAACGGTCTGATTTTCTCCGATTTGGACGGAATCAGTTTCGGCATTCCCAAGGAGAAGTTGGACTCGGTCGATGCCGGCCAAGGAGATGAGCTTAGGGTTGAGAAATTGGTGTCCGACGGCACTTATCATGGCGACGGCATAGTCAAAATCACCAACATCACCAAGGGCTTGTCGGCCACCATCAATGATTGGGATCACGGTTCAGAAAAAGAGCATTATAAGAGAGCCGCATAATCATTAAAAATATAAGCAAGGAAAGATTTTATCTTGTGCTATCGGTTGTTATTCTGGTTTCGGCCGCAATTTTGGCCGGGGTCAGGTTCTTTTCCGGTACAGAAGACTCTTGGTCGTGCCAAGGAGGGCAATGGGTCAAACATGGCAACCCATCCTCTCCGGCTCCGGCGACAGGTTGCGCTTCGAGCGCGATCGAAGATGAATCGATTGGCGATGTCGGTTCGCCGGCGGAAGTCGCCAGCTCCGCCGAGGTTGAAATCGGAAAAAGATTGGTCGCGCCGGAGATTGAGGTCGATGCGCCGTTGGTGGGAGATAGCGTCCTCCCATCTTTTTTGATAAGCGGTCGAGCCCGGGGTAATTGGTATTTTGAGGCTAGTTTTCCGATAGATGTTGTCGCTGATGATGGAAGAGTGTTGGCTACGGCAGTCGCTCAGGCTCAGGATGAATGGATGACAGAGGAGTTTGTGCCTTTTTCCGCTCGCATTGTTTTCGACCCTTTGTTTTATTCTTCCGGGAAGATAGTCTTCCGCAAGGATAATCCTTCAGGGGATTCGCAGTTTGATAAATCCTATGAGTTGCCGATCGTCTTTCCTTCATTCTCCTTGGAGTCGGCCATTGAAACGACAATCGAAGTTTTTTTTGGCAATGATAATCTTAATCCCGGCGCCCAGGATTGTTCGGCGGTCTTTCCGGTGAAGAGACAGGTTTTGGTGACTGAGACGGAGGAGCGGCCGGTTAGATGGGTCGCCGTGCAAGAATTGCTCAAAGGTCCATCGCCAGAAGAGATCGAAGATGGGTATTACAGCGCCATCAATTCTGGCGTGGGCGTCAACTTTCTCATCATTTCTTCCAGCACCGCCCAAGTTGATTTTAACTCCGAGATAGAGAGGGCTGTCGGCGGCTCTTGCCGCGTAGCCTCCATTCGCGCCCAAATCACCGAGACTTTGAAACAAATTCCCGATATAAAGGAAGTGATCATCTCCGTCGATGGGGACACTGAAACTTCTTTGCAGCCCTGAACTATCGGCAGTCGATCGAAACAAGACATGAAACGCGACATTTTTTCAAGAGAGGATGTCGCGTTTTTGTTATGAAAAAATGGAATAAAAACCCCTGCTCTGCTATAATTAAGGCAGATTATAATCTATGTATGGCTAAGGTCTTTGATTTGGGTGGCGGCAATATGAGGAACAAGAGAAGCGGGATGATCCTGGCCTGTTTTTTGTTTTTGGCCGTTTTTGGGTCTTTGGCCAGCTTGGGTTTGAAGTGGTTTTTGGTCGCCACCTATGAACCGGAAACGGTTTTTTCCGCCAAGCCGGCCGATAAGGAATTCTATGAAAACGCTTCATTCTTTGAATCTGGAGAGTTTGTTTTACCAGATTCGCCATCCGTTATGGTCGTGCCGCGAAGCCTTTCGGTCGCCAAGTCGGCCGCCGAGGCATTCTCTTACCTCAACGCCAATGATTATGAAACGGTCGTCCTGATTTCATCCGGCCCTTCCGGATCGTTTGAGGGGCGGATACTCTCTTCGGCTTATCCTTTCGACACGCCTTACGGGCGTCTGGAGTCCGATCGCGCCTTATTCGGACAATTGGCCAAAGAGGGCTTGGTTTCTCCCGATGAAAACATCTTTCAAATTGAGGATGGAATCTTGGGGCAAGTTTCCTTCATCAAAAAATATCTGCCCGAAGCCAAGGTTCTCCCTTTGGTGATAGACCCATCCTTGCCCGACGGAGAGGTTGAAAAATTATCCAATAGACTGGTTGAAATCTCTCGCGCAAAGAGGTCTTTGGTGCTTTTGATCGATGACAACGCAAGATTTTTAGGGACCTTGCTTGGGACTATCGATCAAAGCGATAAAGATGCGAGGGATGTCGGGGCGGCGATTAGGACGGTCGCGGCTTATGCTAAGTCTTTAAGGCTTGACTTCCAACCCCTCAATGCTGGACGCGGCAATGCAGGCAAAAACATCGCTTGTGCCGCCGCTTACTTGACCCCTTCGACCAAGACGGACGGAGGCTTGCCTTCTCCGGCTCCGGAAGGAAGGGTTGATTTGCTTTTCGTCGGCGATTTGATGCTGGATCGCTATGTTAGGGAAAAAATGGATGGCGCCGGTCCGTCTTATGTCCTGGGTGATCTAGCTAAAGAAGGTTTCTTCTCCGGTTATGATATAGTGTCAGCCAATTTGGAGGGTGCGGTCACTGATTTGGGCGAACACTATCCTCCAGAGCAGAAATACGACTTTGCCTTCGACCCTTATGATGTGGCCGCTTTGAACGAATATTATTTCAATTATTTTTCCATCGCCAACAACCATATTTCCGATCAAGGCAAAAAAGGAATCGAGGAGACCAGAAAGAATCTTTTTTCCTATGGATTCCTTTTTTCCGGCTGTGTTGACGGGCAAGTCTCTTCTTGCAGTGCGACCTCGACGCTGATCAACGGCCGGCGAGTGGCCTTGCTGTCGTTCTCTATGGTTTATAGATCTCTTCCTGAGGCGGCCCTCTTGAGCGTCATCAAGAAAGCCGCCGAAGACAACGAACTGGTGGTGGTCAATGTCCATTGGGGCTTGGAGTATGAGCATTATCCGGCCGAAAATCAAAGGAGATTGGCATCTAAAATGGCCGGTGCTGGCGCCGATCTGATCATCGGCCATCATCCTCATGTGGTTCAGGGCGTAGAAATCATCGGCAAGACTCCGGTTTTCTATTCTTTGGGCAATTTTGTTTTTGATCAATTTGACAGTTTCGATACCCAGGAAGAATTGACGGTGGCCGTTTCATTCGTCGGTGAAAGGATGATGATCGAAATGATTCCTTTGCGTTCGGAAAAAATCAAGCTGCGCAACTTGAAGGAAAGCGAGGCTAAAAGTTTTTTTAACAATTTAGCCAAGTGGTCCTTCGGATCCGATGATTTTAAAGAGGGGATCAGGAACGGCATGCTGGAAGTCCAGTGAGCGATAACCAATCTTTTTTAAATTGCAATCTTTTCAATGATTTCAAAGAATTATATTTCAGCCGTGGCCACGGTCGTCGGCACGGTCATCGGCGCCGGCGTCTTCGCTTTGCCGATTCTGGTCAATCTGTCCGGAGTCGTTCCCTTTGTTTTTTTCTTGGTCTTTTTGGGAGCGATTCAATATCTTTATTTGAAGATGTACGCTTCGGTGGTCTTGGCCACTAAGACCGAGCATCGAGTTCCTGGGTATGTGGAGGCCTACGGCGGCAAAAGATATAAGAAGCTGGTCTCCTTCATTTGTCTTCTTGGTGGCTACGGCGGTCTTTTGGCCTATGTTATTTTAGGGGGACTGTACGCCCATGAGC
>CAZPAK010000013.1:7505-10376 GCA_964584605.1 uncultured Gammaproteobacteria bacterium | reverse complement strand
TAAAAAGAAGGATTGACTAAACTGCTCATTATTAGGTATTTGTCGCCTATTGATATATAGTATAAGGGGAAAACGACCTTCAGCCGTTACTTTTTTTCTCGCCCTGTCGTTTTAAACAGTGTAAGACCTATGAACGAAGAACTTGAATTGGTGGCCAAGGCCCAGGCCGGAGATAGGGACGCTTTCGGGGTTTTGTACGGGATCTATATCAAAAAGATCTATGATTTCGTGTACTTTCGGACCGCCAGCAAAGAGGCCGCTGAGGACTTGGTCAGCGACATCTTCATCAAAGTCTTGGAAAGGATCGGCAAATTCGATCCGGCCAAAGGCTCTTTCTCTTCTTGGCTGTATCGAGTCGCCCGCAACCATATGATAGATTCCCATCGCACCAAGAGATCGGCCATTTCCCTGGAGGGCGTCGATCCGAGCGACGAAGGCCTTCAGAGCGAGGGCGTCGAGGACGCCGTCCTTTTCCGCCAAGCCGCCAAACTGCTCGAAGGCCTCAAGGCCGATCAGCGCGAAGTCGTCGTCATGAGGGTTTGGGACGAGCTGTCGTATTCCGAGATAGCGGCCATCACCGGTAAGAGCCAGGCGGCCGCCAAGATGTCATTCAAGCGCGCCATCGAAAATTTGCGCCGCATCGCGCCACAGGATTGGCTGGCCATACTTTCGATCTGCCTGATGATCAAAGCCAAATAAGAATTCAATGGAAGACCATATGAGAATTGAAAATGAATTAATAGAACAGATCGTCCAAGACCTTTTGAGGCTAGAGCCTTCCTTCGATGAGAAGGAGCTTCGTGCCTTGGTCCGGCGTCTGGCCGCCGCTCGCCCGGCGACCAAGATCGACAACGCCTTCGCCGAAGGGCTGAAGGCCAAGGTATTGGAAAGATTTGACGAGCTGAAAGGCTTAAAAGGTATGAAGAAGACAATCTTCTCGCTGCCCAAGCTCGATTGGCGGATGATTTCCTATGTCTCCGCTTCTTCGGCCGCCTTGGTTCTGCTGGCCGTCATCGTCTCCTCGATGGGGATCTATAAGCAGAACAATCTGTCCTTAGGCAAGCCATCACCGAGTCTTGGCAATCAGGTAAGCAAGGTCGGCCGCAACGCTTTCGGGCCCCTGGTTTTGGCCAGGAATGCCAATCAGGGCAATCTCGAGGCCATCTCCAAGAGCAATAACAACGCGCCGGTCGCCGCGCTCATGGCCGACAATGCAGTCGCCCAGGAAAGGGCGGTTTCTTCCGTTGCCCCCATAGGATTGGGTGGAGGCGGAGCGGCTTCGAGCAAGATGGTGGCCGATGGGTTCATGCCGCCGATGCCCAATCCCGTCAAATATGTCTACGACGGCGGCGATTTCGAAATGCCTTCCGGGCAGGTGTCCGTTTACAGGAAACTGCCCTCTGCCATCTCCAACTTCTCCAATGTCATCGGCGCTGTCCAGGGTTTGAGCATGGACTCCGTCGCCATCTCGAAGCTTCGCGACTTGAAGCTCGACTCCTTGAGCATCAAGGAGAATAGGGACTATGGCTATTATCTTTCCTTCTCCTCTTCGAACAATGTCTTCTATATGTCGAAGAACTGGGAGAGGTGGCCCAATCCGGGATCCAGATGCCAGGATGAAAAATGCTGGCAGGACATCAGTGTCAAAGCTTCGGATATGCCTTCCGATGAGGAGACCTTGGCCATAGCCAAAGCGTTCGTCCGCGACTATGGGATAAATTTGGACGGCTATGGCGAACCCTTCGTTCAGAACAGCTGGAGGCTTTATTATGATTCGTACCCTGATAAAGAGAATTATTATTTCCCCGAAGAGGTCTATGTCGTCTATCCTTTAATCATAGAAGGCATCGAGGTCCGCGGCCAAGGCGGAGAGCATCAGGGCTTGATGGTCAATATCGATGTTCGCAGCCGCAAGGCCAGCGGGTTCAACGGCTCGTTTGCCGCCAGCTTCGAATCTTCCGATTATGGTGTCATCTCCGACAAAGAGCAAATCATCAAGATGGCCGAAGACGGAGGCATGAACGGACGCTACTATTATTTCGCTTCGACTGACGGGCAAGAGACCACTGTCTCCCTCGGCGCCCCGAAGCAGGTGTTAATGCAATATTGGAAGTATGACCAAGAGAAAGGCACCAACGACGAATTGTTCGTTCCGGCCTTGATCTTCCCGGTCAAGAACAGGCCGGAGAACTCTCCTTATTTCTATATCGAGAACATCGTGGTCCCTTTGATCGAGGATGTCCTGCAGAACAATGACTATCCGATGCTCATGAAAGGGGGGAGCGATTATCGAATCGACACCGTTGAATCCGGAAATCGCTTCAAGGCCTCCGGAGCCGGCGATTATTGAAAATTCCGCCATTCCTGCTCAAGAATAAGCCAAAAAAAGACCAGTCCGCCGCCTCAAGGAGCGGCGGACTTTTGATTCTTGACTTTTGTTGAATATTAAGGTAATCTGTTGAAAGCGACGGGATCGTCAAAAGTCAAACCCGTTGGCTATTTTTTATTAAGAACCAAAGACCCTTCTCCGCTCGCTCGGAAACAAGATTCAACCGAGCCTTATTTTGGATGGGGTGTAAGAACAATAACACATGTTAGTCATCAGATTAGCCAGGATCGGCACCAAGAACAACCCGTTCTATCGCTTGATCCTTTGTGAAAAAGGCAGTGACAACTATGGCCGCAACCTCGAGATTTTGGGCACTTACGATTCCAAGAAGAAGGATTTGAATGTCGATGCCGAGAAGGTCAAGGCTTGGGTCGCCAAGGGCGCCCAGCTCTCTCCGACCATCAACAACCTTTTCATCGACAAGAAGATTATCGATGCCAAGACCAAGAAAATGAAGACTCGCCGTTCCAATACCGAGAAAT
>CAZPAK010000013.1:5329-7495 GCA_964584605.1 uncultured Gammaproteobacteria bacterium | reverse complement strand
GAAGAAGGCCGCTGAGGCCAAAGCCGCTGAAGAGGCTGCCAAGAAGGCCGCCGAGGCTAAAGCCGCTGAAGAGGCTGCCAAGAAGGCCGCCGAGGAGGCCGCTAAAGCTGAAGCCGAGGCCGCTAAAGCCGCTGCCGCCGCTCCGGTCGCTGAAGAGCCGAAGGCCGCTGAAACCCCGGCCGAGACTCCGGTTGCCTAAAATAGCTAATATTAGTTATAACCTTGACAAGGTTGTTGGATGTGCTATAATGTATAAGGTAAAGGAAATTAATCCAGGCCCTAAAAACGCCGGAATTAATCCATAAGTTAATAAAGCCTTGTGAATAAAACGGTAAGTAGTTATTCGCAAGAGATCAAAAGCAAACACTATGGCAGAGCAAGACAAGCAGTTCCTGGAGATGATCGTTAAATCCATCGTCAGCAACCCGGACAAGGTCCAGGTCGACAGAACCGTGGATGAGATGGGCGTTCTCTTGACCCTTAAGATCGATCCGTCCGACATGGGCTATGTCATCGGCCGCAAAGGCCAGGCCGCTCAGGCGATCAGGACCCTCTTGAAGATCGTCGGCGCCAAGAATAACGCCAGAGTCAACTTGAAGATCTACGATCCGGAAGGCGGCAGAAACCGCAGACCGGCTCCGACTTCCTCTGATATGGATGTCGATACATCTTCGGTCGATGATTTGAAGATTTAATCTCAAAGACCTTCGAATAAAAAAACTCCCAGCCTGTCGGCTGAGAGTTTTTTGTTTGACGGCCTTTTCCGTTGTTTTCCATTTGTGCTATAATGTAATAAATAATAAAAGCAACCGATTTGTCCAGCCCTAACAAGGAGGATGAAAAGGGGTAATCTCTATGTTTTTATACAGGGACATTTTGAAGCGATCGGCCTTAATCACCTGGAGGAACAAATATCTTTGGTTCTTCGGACTGTTCGCCTCGCTTCTTTTGGGCACAGGCAGATTCAATCTTTCCTTCTCCCAATCGGCGGAGGATTGGAATGGCAATTTCTTTTCAAATTTGGCCGATTTTTTCGATAAAGGATTGATCGGAGGCGGCTTTTTTCGCAGTATCAGCCTCTATTATCGGCAAGACCCAATCTCCGCTTCCATTTTTTTGGTCTTTTTCTTCATAGTGGTGGTCCTATCCGTTTTCCTCCTATGGCTGGCCGTCGTCTCTCAGGGAGGATTGACCTCTGACGCCGCCAAGATTGTCAAATCCGGAGACAAGGGGCCGAAGCCGACCATTGGATCGGGCTTGAGCATCGGCGCCAAAAAATTCTGGCCGGTCTTGGGATTCAATCTTATCGCCATGGTCATGGTCTATCTTTTTTCCGCCATCGCCGGCCTGCCCCTGGTCTTCATGCCTGTTCGTCCGGAGATCGATGTGATGCTTCTTTATGTACTTCTTTTTGTGTTGTTGATACCGCTGGCCTTGATCGTTTCCTTTCTGGGCAAGTTCGCGGTCTGTTTCTCGGTCATCAAAGGCAAGAAGTTCATCGATTCGATCGAGGATGCCATCAAGCTGTTCGCCAAGAATTGGTTGATCAGCATCGAGATGGCCTTGATCCTGTTCTTCGTCGACTTCATCGCCATTTTCGCCATCGGCCTGGCCTTGCTCATCCTGGCCATCCCTTATTTCTTCGCTTCTTTGGTCATAGCCACTGTTTTTTCGGCTGGTATTTTTTGGTTGTCAGTCGCTATAGGCTTTGCCTTGGCCATAATCCTGGTGGTTTTGACCGGGTCCATCTTGACCACCTTCCATATGGTCGCCTGGACCGACATATTCATCAATCTGACCGACAAGAAAGGCGCCTTGGCCAAGATCGTCCGTTTGGCCGAGGGCATGAAAAAATAAATCTCATCTTAGAACCATAAAAAGCGAGCCTCTTTGCCGGGCTCGCTTTTGAATTGGTAAAACAGAGGTTTTTTTGTTAAAATATAGCCATAATCAATATCTTATAGACATATGTCGGGAAACAATCAATCTTTGGAAGAACTGCTCAAGGCCTCCAAGGGCCAGGCAAGCGATGACGACGAAAGTCCGCAGGCCAAATTCTTGAAGAAGCAGGAGGAGATAAAGATCAAGGACATGGAACGCCAAACCGAAGAGAGGGCCAATGGCGTCGGCATACCTTATATAAATCTCTTCGGCTTTCCCATCAGC
>CAZPAK010000013.1:0-5319 GCA_964584605.1 uncultured Gammaproteobacteria bacterium | reverse complement strand
GCCCCGATGCCATCTCTTTGATTCCGCAGGAAGACGCCGCTCGCCTCGGCTTGATATGTTTTTTTTATGACGGCGCCAATGTCCGCGTCGCCGCCTTGGACCCCGGCAAAGAGGGTGTGGCCGATGTCCTGTCTTTTTTAGAGAAGGAGTATCATGTCACCGGCGCCTTGTACATGATCTCCAAGCATTCTTTCGAGTATGCCTTTAAGGTCTACGAGGCTTTGCCGAAGATCGATCGCGTCGATCGCGGAGTGAAAATCACCGAAGAGGACTTGGAGAAGTTCAAAGCCATCATCCAAGATTATAAATCGCTGCAAGAGAAGATAAACGAAGTCAACATCAGCGATGTCGTCACTTTGATCCTGGCGACATCCATGAAGATGAACACTTCGGACATCCACATCGAGGCCGAGGAGAAGCAGATCGCGGTCCGTATGCGCGTCGACGGCGTGCTGCAGGAAGTGGCTTCGATCGAGAAGGAGAAGTGGAAGAAGATCATCTCCAGAATGAAGCTTTTGGCCAAAGTAAAATTGAATGTCACCGACAAGCCGCAAGACGGGCGCTTTTCGATATTTTTGACCAAGGAGAAGATAGAGGTCCGCGCCTCCTTCCTGCCGACCAACTATGGCGAGAGCGTGGTCATGCGCCTTCTGCGTTCCGGCGCCATTTCTTTGAGTTTTGACGATCTCGGACTTCGTCCTAAAGCCTTTGAGATATTGAAGAAGGAGATAGCCAAGCCCAACGGCTGCGTCCTGACCACCGGTCCGACCGGCAGCGGTAAGACGACGACTCTCTACTCTATTCTAAAAAGGCTCAACGAACCTGGCACTAAGATCATCACCCTTGAGGATCCGGTCGAGTATCAGCTCGAAGGCATCTCGCAATCACAAATCGATTCTTCCAAGGGCTATACCTTCGCCTCCGGACTGCGCTCTATCCTGCGCCAAGACCCCGACATCATCATGGTCGGCGAAATCCGCGATTTGGAGACAGCCGAGATCGCCATTCAGGCCGCTTTGACCGGACACTTGGTCCTGTCCACCTTGCACACCAATGATGCCGCCGGTGTCTTGCCCCGTCTCATCGACATGGGCGTCAAACCTTATTTCATGACCCCGGCCATCAATTGCATCATCGGTCAGCGCCTGATTCGCAAAGTTTGCGAACACTGCAAGGAAGAGCACATCATGACCGATGAAGAAAGGGAGAAGGTCGAGAGGATACTGGCCGTCATCAGCCCTAAATCGGGCGAGGATGTCCCGACCACCTTGCCCAAGTTCTACAAGGCCGGCAAGGGCTGCCCCAAATGCAACGGCATCGGCTACAAAGGCCGTCTCGGCATCTATGAGATATTCTCCATGACCGACCCGATCAAGGAATTGGTGGCCAAGAACGAACCGGCCTTCAAGATACTCCAGGCCGCCATCGAAGACGGGATGCTCACCATGCTTCAGGACGGAGTCCTCAAGGTCTTGGAGGGCAAGACCACTTTGGACGAGGTCTATCGCGTCATCGGCAAGTTCGATTATGTCGACGCCCTCTATGACATCGTCATCTCCCAGACCTTCGGCCGCGGGGTCAAGCTTTCCGCCACCGACAACGAGCGCGCCGCGGTCATCAATAAGGACGCGGTCAAGGCTAATGAGTTGGCCAAGGAAGTCTCCACTCGCGACATGCTCAATATCGTCATCGCCTTGGCCGTCATGAAGGAGGCCGGCGACATCCATATCGAACCGACCGAAGAGGGTGTGAAGATCCGCTATCGCCTCGACGGCATTCTGCACGACATCTTCGCTTTGTCTAAAGAGCATTATCTGCCCCTGCTCTCGCAGATAAAATTGATGATTGGCGTGGCCACCAATGTCAAGAAGGCCACGATCGACGGCCGCTTCTCCATCTTCAATCAGGGAGCCAAGATGGATTGCCGCGTCTCCATCATCTCTGGCGGCTATGGCGAGACGGTCGTCATTCGTTTGCTCTCGTCCCAGGCTGAATCTTTGGATATGGAGAAGCTCGGTATGCGTCCCTACACGCTCAACTCCATCAAGAGCGCCATGAACAAGACCAAGGGCATCATCATCAACACCGGTCCGACCGGCAGCGGTAAGACCACTACGCTGTATTCCATCTTGAGCGCCTTGAACAAGCCGGATGTCAAAATCATCACCGTCGAGGATCCGATCGAATATCACCTGGCCGGAGTCATGCAGACGCAGATCAATCAAGAAGAAGGCTATACTTTCGCCGCCGCCATGCGTTCGCTCTTGAGACAGAATCCGAACATCATGATGATCGGCGAGATCCGCGACCAAGAGACGGCCAACATCGCCATCGAAGCCGCTTTGACCGGTCACTTGGTGTTGTCGACCATCCATGCCAACAGCGCCGCCGGCGCCGTGTCCCGTTTCGCCGGTCTGGGCGTCTCTCCGCAGATGCTCGGCTCGGCCCTGGAATGCGCCATCGGCCAGCGTTTGGTCCGTAAGATTTGCCCTTATTGCAAACAAGAGGCCGTAATTTCGCCGGAGAACCTGGCCGAAGTCGAAAAGATACTCGCCACCATCAATCCGGCCGCTCCGGGTTTGGCCATTCCGGCCGAGAGGAAGTTCTTCGTCGGCGGCGGTTGCGACAAATGCAACGGCGGCTATAAGGGGCGTTTGGCGGTCTATGAGACCATCGCCTCCAATCCGGACATCCAAAGGAAAATACAGACGCCGAATGTCACCGATTACGACATCGAGCAGGAAGCCATCAAGTTCGGCACTGTGACCATGCTCCAAGACGGCATCCTCAAGGCTTTGGCCGGGGAGACGACGCTGGAGGAGGTCTTTAGGGTGGTCAGGTAGGGGGGCGGTCATTGCGAGCGGAGCGAAGCAATCCGGTGGTTTTATCAAGACAAACTTAACATCATAATATGGAGGGGTATTATTATGTTTACATAGCGACCAATACTCGGCATACGGTTCTGTACACCGGTGCCACCAATAATATATTCAAGAGAACCTGGCAACACAAGGACAAGATTCACAAAAATAGCTTTACCGCCAAATATAACATCGAAAAAATTGTTTTTTATGAAGTTTTTACAAATTCCATAGATGCTATTGCCAGAGAAAAACAGATTAAAGGCGGGTCAAGAAGCAAGAAACTGAAATTAATTGAGGACCTTAATCCTTGTTGGCATGATTTAATTGAAGAGTCTTTGAAATAATTAAAGCTAAGGTTGTTGCCGCTTATAGCGAGATTGCTTCGCTTCGCTCGCAATGACATAAAACTATGTTGAACAAAAAATTCTTCGAGAAGCTGAGAGTCGACTATCAAAAGTCCAATTCGGAGCGCAGGCAGATCATTTCCATCTCCAACATCGTGCTGAACGATTCCAAGCGGACCATCTTCGCTCTGCATCGCGGCGACATCGCCGGCGCCGAAGCCAATTTCGCCGCCATCGAGAAGAGCCTGAAGGACATGGAGAAGAACTTCGGCTTCGATCGCAACGAGGACGAGGGCGCTTATAAGGCGGCGGTTGAGGAGTATGTCGAAGCCAAGATGCTGTATTATTTCTTGGCCGGCAAGAAGATCGACAAGATACCTGAGGTGAAGCTGGACTACGACAGCTATATCGGCGGCATCTCCGACTACACCGGCGAGCTCGTGCGCTATGCCACCAACCAGGCCGCGGCCGGCAACTTCGAGAAGGTCAAGGAGGTCAAGCAGGAGATCAATGATGTCATCAGCGAGCTTTTAAACTTTGACCTGACCAGTTATTTAAGAACCAAGTATGATCAGGCCCGCCACAATCTGCGCAAGATTGAGGAGATGGCCTACGAAGTCAAGATCAAGACCGGAAAATAGGATCAAAGATAAAAGCATCGGCTCAAAAAGGCCGATGCTTTGTTTTAAAAAATAGGCGAATGGATGATGGTCTGTTCGTCTTTAATGCAAAAGAAAAAGGACCAAAGCTTGTGCTTTGGTCCCGGTTGAGGTTGTGCGACTTGGTGTCGCGAATGTGCGTTAGTTTTGCTTGACCTGGCTGTAGGCCTTGGCGCGGGCAGCTTTTTTTGCCGCGTAATGGGCGGCCAGAGCCTCTGGATCGCTATGGATCTTGATGGTCCGGTAGGTCTCCTTTGCATACTCATTTGCGCGCTTGGAATCGTTGGGGAAATAGGAGTTAGCAGAGGATAGACATTTTTCCCACTCAGTAAGCTGGGCAGGGGCGGCCGGGCGCGGGGCGGGAGCTGGGCTCCCGATCATGGAGTTTGTCGTCGCGTTGACGATGTAGCCTTTGAGCCCGTTGCCCAACTTTGCGAGATTCACCAGCTGGCAAATCTCTTGGAAGTTGGGGTCGTCAGCGGTCGGCGCCACGACAAAGCGATTGACTCTCGACAGAACTGTGTAGTCCTGAAGTGAGTCTCCGATCTGGCTGGCCACCGAGATGATGTCGATGAAAAGGGGGAGGTTGGCGTTGGTGATCTCTTCCGCCATCCACGGCCGGTGGGCCATGGTGGTGAGCCGGGTCTCGTAGCTGTCGGAAGCGATGGCGGCGACGACGGTCTGGGCGTTGAGGTTGATGGTGATGGCGGCGACGACGGCAGCGGCGATGACGGAAATGCGGTTCATACTAACTCCTTTGCCCATTGGGCCTTTGTTGTGGAATGTTCAATCTTATTGACTAATTAAAGTATAGCACGTTTATTTAAATCTGTCAAGAGGCGATGCCTCTTTTTGCTATCCTTAAATCAGAGAATCAGCTTTGTTTTATAGGGTCTTTAATGAACTTCTTCTTATTTATCTTTGTATAATTATATTATAGCATATCTATTAAAAAAGTCAATAGAAAATGCTTGGTTTTTATAAAAATATTCATTTTTCCTTGACTTTTTGTTTTATAAGTCGCAAAATAATAATAGTACTCAAAGTTCTTTAAAAGGAGGTCAAAATGGCTGGGGAACCGGAACCCAGGGAAGACAAAGGCGGTGGCTTTTTCTTATTGCTCTTAGCTATTGCGGTCGGTTTGCTTATCTTAGCTGTTATTATCTTAGAAATCATCCGTTTTATTTGTGCTAAGTGCGGCAATCAAAAGGGCGCTTTGTGGGCAGAAAGACGGCGAGATGCTGTTGGTTATATGCTATTCGGTCTTTTGATGTTACCTGTCATAATGTTTGTTGCAATGATAGGAGTAGTTATAATAATAGCTTCTGTCTATGCTGCAGTTTGTGTCGGTCTTGCTTATATTCCCTATAAAATCTGCATTTATCTGCCGATCTGTTTTTTGAACCGATCTTTGGCTAATAAATTTAATCTGTGGGAAAAAAAGATCTGGGG